>NZ_JBHUXV010000008.1:0-152549 GCF_042669125.1 Streptomyces sp. NPDC057253
CCCGGACATGTCAGAGGGGCCCTGCCGCACCGCGGCAGGGCCCCTTCGAACGCCTGTCGCACAGCGCTGAGTTGCCGGTCCTGCTCGGTCCCGGAACCGGCGTGATCCAGATCACGGACCGCGAGTGCAGCGTGCGCCGCGGGCCAGTGCGTTTCCCAAGGTGTAGGCAACCAGGGAAAGCGGGGAAGTGCGGATGGAGCAGGCTCGGGCCGGTGAGTTCGACGCGTTCGTCGCGGCTCGCTGGTCGGCGTTGATCCACCTCGCCCGGCTCCTCGTCGGCGGCGACCGCCACCGGGCCGAGGACCTCGTGCAGGAGTCCCTGGTCAAGCTGTGGTTCGTGTGGCCCAAGGTCGCCGACGAGGCGCCGGAGCCCTACGTCCGCAAGATCATGGTGCGTGCGGCGGCACGCTCGGGCCGGCGGCGCTGGTGGGGGGAACGCCCCGTCGAGCAGCTGCCCGAGACAGCGATGGCCGGGGACGTCTCCGCGGACGTGGCGGAGCGGTCCCGGCTGGAGGCCGCGCTGAACCAACTACCCCCGAAACAGCGGGTGGCGGTGGTGCTGCGCTACTACCAGGACCTCCCGGAGGGGCAGGTGGCGGAGGTGCTCGGCTGCCCGGTCGGGACGGCCCGGTCCCATGCCTCCCGGGGGGTGGCGCGGTTGCGCCGACTCCTGGCCGACGTCATCGAGCCGGTCCAGTGAAGGAGGGCCCCATGGATCACTTCGAGCGGGAACTGGCCCGGATGATGCTGGGCGCGGACGAGCCGGCGCCCTTCGAGCCCAAGCACTGGGAGCGTCTGCGAGCCGGGGTGCGGCACCGCCGCCGCGTCCGGGCCGCCCGCAGGGCCGCCGGCTCGGTGCTGGCCGTCGCCGGCCTGTGCCTCGGGCTGTTCCTGCTGCCCGAGGGACCCACCCAGGTGGAACCGGCGGACCACGCCCCGCTCCCCACCCTCACCACGACACCGTGGACGTCCGCGCCGCCCGGGACGCCCGACAGCTCTCCTAGCCTCCCGTCCTCCTCGGCCACGACCAGCTCTCCCGGCCGCGGGGACCTCAACGGCGTGACCTCGGCTCCGGCCACCGCGCCGGTCACGACGGGGAGCACAGCCGGCGCGACCTCCTCCTCGACCTCGCCGCCGCCCGCCTCACGCTCGACGTCGCCGCCGCCCACGGGCACGGCGACCTGGAACAGCGAGTCACCGTCGATCTCGACCTCGCTCGTCACGCCGTAACCCTCTAACACGCCCCCGTTCGCCCCGAGTGTCTTCAGCATGCCCTGACAAAGTGCACAAAAGAGGATCAACAATGAAAAAAGCCGGGCCACTTCCCGTGCGGGAGCACAGTCGTCTTCCGCACCGCACACCGGTGCCGACACACCACCCGGAGCCGGTCCTGGACGTGGTCGTCCCGGTCTTCAACGAAGAGGTGGACCTGGAACCGAGCGTGCGGCGGCTCCACACGCATCTGCGCGAGACCTTCCCCTACCCGTTCCGGATCACCGTCGCCGACAACGCCAGCACCGACCGGACCCCGCAGGCGGCAGCCCGGCTGGCGGAAGAGTTCCCCGAGGTCGCATGGCTGCGGCTGACCGAGAAGGGCCGCGGCCGGGCGCTCAGCCACGCGTGGTCGCTCTCGTCGGCCCCCGTCCTCGCGTACATGGACGTGGATCTCTCCACCGATCTGACCGCGCTGCTGCCGCTGGTGGCCCCGCTGATCTCCGGGCACTCCGACATCGCCATCGGGACCCGCCTGGCTCCGGGCTCCCGGGTGGTGCGCGGCCCGAAGAGGGAGATCACCTCCCGCTGCTACAACGCCCTGCTGCGCTCCACCCTGGCCGTGGGCTTTTCCGACGCGCAGTGCGGATTCAAGGCCGTGCGCCGTGACGTGGCCGAACGGCTGCTGCCCCTGGTCCAGGACTCCGGGTGGTTCTTCGACACCGAACTGCTGGTCATCGCCGAGCGGGCGGGGCTGCGCATCCACGAGGTGCCGGTCGACTGGGTGGACGACCCGGACAGCCGGGTCGACCTCCTGGCCACCGCGCTGGCCGATCTGCGCGGCATCGTCAGGATCGGCGCAGCGCTCGGTCGGGGTGCGTTCCGGCCGGCCGCCGTACTGGGGCGCGGCGCTGCCGAGGTGAGCGACGGGCCGCTGCGCCAACTCGTACGCTTCAGCGCCGTAGGAGCCGTCAGCACCCTCGCGAATGTGCTGCTGTACGCGGCACTGCGTCCACTGACCGGACCGCAGACCGCGAACGCGCTGGCGCTGCTGGTCTGCGCCGTCGCCAACACGGCCGCCAACAGGCGCCTCACCTTCGGGCTGAGCGGTCGCGGCCACACCCTGCGCCACCAGGGCAGGGGGCTGGTGGTCTTCCTGATCGCCCTGGCCCTCACCTCCGGATCCCTTGCCGCTCTGCACCACGAGGTGCCCAGGGCCGCACACCACACCGAAGTCCTCGTCCTCCTCGCCGCCAACCTGGCCGCGACACTGCTGCGCTTCCTGCTGTTCCGGATGTGGGTCTTCCGCGCATGAACAGGACCATCACCCCTACGACCGCCCCCCGCACGTGGACCTGGAACGCGAGACTCTCGCAGCCACTTGTCCCCGAACAGCCCCACACCTGCGGCCGTTGGCGCCGACTGCGGCGCACGGCCGCGGACCACGGTCCTGTTCTGCTCATGTACGGCACGCTGAAGCTGATCGGCTTCGGTGCCTTCATGTACCTGTTGCACTCCACCGGCGACTACCGCAGGAAGAACCCGCGCTACGGCGGAGGCGCCCACGCCTGGGACGTCCTGGCCAGCTGGGACGGCTGGTGGTACCAGCAGATCGCCGAGCACGGGTATCACCCCGCACTCGTGCCCCTTCCTGGTGCCACGGGCCTGATCACCCTCGAAGGGAACTCGGCGGCGTTCTTCCCGCTCTACCCGGCCCTGATGCGGTTGGTCTCGGAGCTGACAGGCCTCGGTCCGTACGGCGCGGGCCTGCTGGTCTCCGTTGTGGCTTCCTTCGCGGCCGCGCTCGGGATCCACGCCGTGACCGCGCGGTTCGGTGGCCGGCGGACCGGGCTGGCCGCGGCCGGTCTCTGGGCCGTCTGGCCCGGTTCCGGCGTGGAGTGGGCGGTCTACTCCGACTCCCTCTACGTCGCCCTGGCCGTGTGGGCCTGCCACGCCGTCATGAGCCGCCGATGGCTCACCGCCGGTCTGCTGACCTGTGCCGCCGGGCTCAACCGGCCCACCGCCGCGGCGCTGATCGCCGCGGTCGCCGTCGCCGCGCTGCTCGCGCTCCACCGCCGCGAGGACGGCATCCGGCGGCCGCTCGCGGCGATGGTCCTCGCGCCGCTGGGCCTGCTCGCCCACCTCGGCTGGGTCGGCCACCGGATGGGGGACTACGCCGGCTACTTCCGGCTCCAGTCAGGGGCCTGGGCACACGAATGGGACTTCGGCCGGCAGACCCTGGACGTCCTCACCTCGGTCCCGGTGGGCCGCTCCGACTACCTCTCCCCGTGGCCCTTCGCGGACATGATCGGCGTCGGCGTCGTCCTGCTGGCGCTCTGCCTGCTCCCGCTCCTGTTCAGGATCCGTCCCCCGGCCGTCCTGACGCTCCACACCGTCCTCACCCTCGTCCTCGTCCTGGGCAGCCAACAGATCTTCGGCAACGTCTCGCGCTATCTGCTGCCGCTCTTCCCCTTGTTCATCCCACCGGCCCTCGCCCTGCGCCGCCTCGGCCCGGGGTACCAGTTCATGCTGCTCGGCATGGCGGCCCTGGCCTCCGGGTCGTACGCGGGCTACGCCCTGTTCGAGCTGGGAGTGCCGTGACCAGGCCCGGGGCGGCCTGCCTCCCGGCCGGGCGGGGCGACTCGTCGGGTGGGAAACCAGGTCGACAGCGCAGCCCGGATGACGCAGGGTTCACCCATGTCCGGTACCCCCTTGCAGCTGTTGCCGGTGGGCTATTTCAGCCGACCGGCAACCACCGCCGATGTCCCGGCAGTTCAGCGACTGGTGACCGCGTGCGAGGTCGGGCTTCATGGTCGTGCCACCACCGGCGCCGACCACGTCGCAGCTGACCTCGTCGCGCCTGCCCCGGAGGCGTCCGATGCGGTGCTCGTGCACGACTCGGGTGGGGAACTGGCCGGCTGGGGCTGGGTCAAGGGCCGGCGGGCAACGGTCCACGTGCATCCGGGTCACACGGAGCGAGGTCTCGGTGGCCTCCTGCTGGCCTGGACGGAGGAGCGGGCCCGGCGACTGGGCGGTGATCGCCTTGCCCAGACGGTCACCGACCACGACCGGGCGGCGACCGCTCTCCTGAGATCCCGTGGATATTCACGGCTCGTCACGGAGTGGCTCCTGGAGATCGCGACGCCCGGCGAACCGCATGTGCCCGAGCCCCCGGCGGGCATCACGGTCCGAGCCTTCCGAGCCGGTGACGAACAGAGCGCGTACCGGCTCACCGAGGACGCGTTCGACGAGTGGCAGCAGCGGCGCAAGAGCTACGCGGAGTGGGCCCGGCACACCGTCGAGCGGACGACCTTCGCCCCCGCGGCGTCGACGGTCGCCCTCGCGGGCGAGCAGATGGTCGGCGCGGTGCTGTCCCTGGACGTCCCGGGCGACGACGAAGGGTACGTGGAGCGGGTCGCGGTCCGGCGAGACCTGCGCAACCGAGGGATAGCGCGTGTGCTCCTGCAGGAGTCCTTCCGCGCCTTCTACCGGCAGGGGAAGCGAGGCTGCACGCTGTGGACGCACTCGGACACCGGGGCGCTGTCGCTGTACGAGCGCATGGGCATGACCGTCCGACGTACGTCCACGGTCTACAGCAAGGCGCTCACGACAGGGTGACCGAAGTCGGCAGGTCGTGACGGCCGGCTCCGGAAGCCCGTCGTGGGTCGATCACGCGCGCCGAGGCGCGCGCCCCTGCCCTCGCTCGCGCCGCTGTCCCCGCTCGCGCTCCTGTCCCCGCGCCGACCGTCACGCTCCCACCGACGAGCCCCCACCGACCTCCGCCTCCCACCGCAGCAGATCCCCCGGCTGACACTCCAGCACCTCGCAGAGCGCGGCGAGTGTCGTGAACCGCACCGCCTTGGCGCGACCGTTCTTGAGGACCGCGAGGTTGGCGGGCGTGATCCCGACCCGCTCCGCGAGCTCACCCACGGACATCTTCCGCTTGGCCAGCATCACATCGATGTCGACGGTGATCGGCATCAGATCACCTCGTCCAACTCGGCCTGCATCTGAGCCGCTTCGACCTCTCGCGCCACGGCCTGCGCCAGCAGGGTCCGCAGCACGAGCACGATGAGCGCGACCCCCAGGATGGCGAGGCCGATCCCGGCCATGATGACGCTGACACCCGGGTCCTCCCGCTGGCCCGGCGCGTTGACGGCGGTGACCGCGAACCACAGGAGGGAGGCCGCGGTGATCGCACCGATGATGCCGTCCACGTACCGGAAGGCGGCGGGGGAGAACACGGTCCCGCGGCGCACCATCGTCACCAGGCGCCATACGCAGACTCCGGTGACCTGGACCGAGACCATGCCCAGGATGGTGATCAGGCGCAGCGGTGTCAGCGGCAGGGACCCGTCCTCCGGGTCGGTGGCCAGGGTCCACACCATCAACACCTGGATCAGAGCGGTGCCGATGAGCACCACGACGAGCACGGCGCGAAGCGCACGCACGGTCAGTTTTCCCATGCCTCAACCTTCCATCGAATTGCGATGGAAATCTATCGAAAATCGATAGGTGAAGCAAGGGGGTCGGTGCCCTCGGCGCGGGGGCGCACTCTCGGCGCAGACGTGCCGGAGGCGCTCGGCCACAGTCCTCGAGCGATGACCGGCTCACCCGGCCGCGCTCTGCCGCGGCGGAGCCGTCGAGTTGCGGACCACCAGATGCGTCCCCACCTCCATGTGCTCCATGAGCAGCTTCTGCCCCTCGATGAGTGACAGCAGCGCCCGCGCCGCCTTCTGCCCCATGTCGTGCAGCGGTTGGCGCACGGTCGTCAGACCGGGGAAACTCTGCGCCGCCTGCGGGAGGTCGTCGAACCCGACGACCGAGAACTCCGTCGGCACGTCCAGTCCGCTCGCCCGCGCCGCGTCGATGGCGCCCAGTGCCATCAGGTCCGCGCCCGCCACGATCGCCGTGGGTCGGTACTCGGAGATCAGCTGCGTCGCCGTACGGAATCCACTGGCGTACGAGAAGTCGCACGACGCGACCATGTGCTCGTTCACCTTCAGCCCGGCCAGGCGCATCGCGTCCTCGAAGCCCTGGAAGCGGACGGACGTGCTCTCGAGGTCCTCCTCGCCGCGGAGGTAGGCGATCCGGGAGTGGCCCAGGTCGATCAGGTGCTGGGTGCCCTGACGCATGCCGTGGTAGTTGTCGACGCTCAGGCGGGGGAGCGGTACGTCCAGGCGCCGGGGGTCGATGATGACGCACGGCAGGTTCTGGCGGCGCAGCAGCCTGACCGTCTCGTCCTCCAGGACCGGCGCGATCATCAGGATGCCGTCGACCAGTCCGCGCCCCAGGAACTCGACCCGGTCCTTCTCCCGTACCGCGTCGTGGTAGGAGGCGTTGACCAGCAACTCCTGCTCGGCGTCGGCGAGTTCGTCGGCGACCCCGCGCAGGATCTCCAGGCCGTACTGGCTCGTGAGGTCGAGGGCGATGAGGCCGATGAGTCCGCTGCGGCCGCCCTTCAGGTTGCGGGCGGAGACATTGGGCCGGTAGCCGAGACGGCCCGCGACCTCCATGACGCGGCGGCGGGTCTCCTCCGAGGCCCCCGGCTTGCCGTTCATGACGTTGGACACGGTCATCGCGGAGACGCCGGCTTCCTCGGCCACCTGCGCGATGGTCACCCGCCCTGTCACTCCCACTCCTTCTGTCCGTCGAGCACGTGAGCGCGCCAGACCCCTGGCCGCGTCGGCTCACTCAATCACGAGCCACTGGAAACTTCCACGAAACTGTAACGATAAGGCAGGTGTCGCCCCACTGGAAGCCCTGTGAAAAGGGCAGGGTGGCATCACGAGCCGTGCCCAGTGGGCACGGAAAGTTACATATAGATGTCGCCTAAGTTTTGCGTTACAGTTCCCGGCCAGTGGCGCTGAACGTTCGCCGCAACTCGGGTCCACCGACCCCTTTTTCGTCGTATCGGCGCTGTACCCACCCGGATCCAGCCCGACCGAATCCATCCCTCAAGACATGACGAGTCGGTCCGCACCGACGATGGGAGAGGTGTGCAATGAAGCATTCCGGGAGACGTGTCGCGATCGCCACCACGGTCGCCGCGATGGCGATGTCGCTGGCCGCGTGCGGCGGCGGATCGAGCGGTGCCTCCAGTGACGGCACGGTGACCCTGCACGTCCAGGCGTGGAAGGGCGGCGGCGCGGAGCCGGCCAACGTCGCTGAGATCAACAAGGCCTTCGAGAAGGCCCACCCGAAGATCAAGATCGACTTCGAGTACATCACCGCGAACGACACGTACGTCCAGAAGCTCCAGCCGGAACTCCTCGGTGACAAGGCCGGCGACGTGATCATGGTCGACACGGACAAGATGAAGAAGTGGGGCGCCTCCGGCTACCTCGCCGACCTCTCCAAGGAGTCCTGGGCAGGCGACATAGCCCCCGACGCCAAGCCCTTCGCCCAGTCCGACGGCAAGACGCTCGCCATGCCGATGGAGCTGATCGGCATCGGCATGTACGCCAACATGGACCTCCTCAAGAAGGCGGGCATCGCCGAGGTCCCCGCCGACTGGCCGACCTTCCTCGCCGACCTCGCCAAGCTCAAGAAGGCAGGCATCAACCCCATCTCCCTGCCCGACAAGTCGGCTTGGACCGGAAGCTCGGTCTTCCAGGCGAGCGGCTCGACCCTCGTCTACCAGAAGAACAAGCAGTGGGACGCCGACTTCCTGGGTGGCAAGGTCTCCTTCGCCCCGGACTGGCAGGGACCGCTCGACCAGCTGAAGACCCTGGAGGACAAGGGGTACGTCAACTGGAAGAAGGAACTCGGCGTCGACGAGTGGTCGCAGGGCCCGCAGGACTTCAGCGCAGGAAAGAGCGCCTTCTGGTACCAGGGGGCCTGGCAGGTCTCCAACGTCAAGAAGGCCGGATTCCCCGTCCGGTTCGCACCCTGGCCGGGCGGCGCCGCGGGCACCAAGCCGAACGGCATGCTCTTCGCCGGCACCATGTGGGCCGTCAACTCCCAGTCCCAGCAGGGTGACGCGGCACGCGAGTACGTGAAGTTCTGGTCCCAGAGCGAGAACCTCGCCAAGTACCTCGACGCCGAGCACGCCGAATCGCCGTTCACCGGCGGGACCACGCCCGAGAGCACCGAGACCACGGTGTTCACCACCGCCTTCAAGGACGGCCGTTACCGGATCCTGCCGTCCGACTCCTGGTACGGGGCCACCGCCGAGACCGAGATCGGCTCGAAGATCCAGGCCTATCTGCTGGGCAAGGAGTCCACCGCGCAGACCCTCAAGGACATCCAGACCGCGGCGTCCGCGAAGTAAGTCACCACCGGATCAGCCGTGGTGGGGCGGGGCCGGCGGCTCCTGACCGACCCCCTCCGACCCCCGCCCCCGCCACGGCCGTTCGGGCCAGAGGAGGACTCCCGTGATCCACCGCCGGCGCGCCACCATGGCCGCCTTCCTGCTTCCGGCGATCACCGTGTACGCCGTCTTCATGCTCTATCCGCTGGGCCGCGGGATCTACCTGAGCATGACCGACAGCCTCGGCGGACCGATCGCCCACTTCGTCGGCACCGAGCAGTACCGGGCGATGGCCGACGACCCGGACGTCACCGCCGCTCTGTGGCACACCATCCTGTACGCGGCCGTCGTCGTGATCGCCCAGAACGGCCTCGGCCTGCTCTTCGCGAGCATGCTCTTCCGCCGGCCGAAGGTCCGCAAGGCGCTCAGCGTCACCCTGCTGACGCCGACCCTCGTCTCCCCGGTGATGGCCGCGTTCATCTGGTCGTACCTGTTCGCGCCCGACGGCGGTATCAACGCCCTCCTCGGGCTGCTCGGCCTCGACTCGCTGGAGCACGTCTGGCTCGGCGACACCTCCACCGCTCTCTACGCGGTGGCCGCCGTCAACATCTGGATGTTCGCGGGCTACTCCTGCGCCATCTTCCTGGCCGGCTACCTGAGCCTGCCCACCGAACTCCTCGACGCCGCCGCGGTCGACGGTGCGAACGGCTGGCGCCGCTTCCGCTCCATCGAGTGGCCCATGCTGGCGCCCGCGCTCACCGTCAACGTGACCCTCAGCCTCATCGGCTCCCTGAAGGTCTTCGAGTTCCCGCTGGTGCTCACCAACGGCGGCCCGGCCGGCTCCACCGAGACCCTGACCACCCTCGTCTACCGGAACGTCTTCGGCGGCGGGAAGTTCGCACTCGGCATCGCCATCTCCGTACTGCTCCTGGTGACCGTGGTCGTCCTGTCCAGCGCCACCTCCTCTCTGCTGCGCCTGCGCGAGCGCCGAATCTGACGGACGGACACGACCATGACCTCGCACACCCTTTCCCCCGAGACCGCAACCCCGCCCACCACGGCCCGGCCGTCCTCCGCCCCCTCCTCCACCCCCTCCGGGAACACCATGCGCCGAGCCTTGAAGAGCCTCGGCACCGTGCTCCTGTGCCTCGGCGTGCTGGTGTTCGTCCTGCCGTTCGTGTTCACCGTGCTCACCTCCCTGCGCACCGCGGCCGACGTCGCACGGTCCCCGCTCGGCATCCCGCACACCTTCACCCTGAAGAACTTCTCGGACGCCTTCTCGCAGATCCACTACGGCCGCAGCGCCCTGAACACCCTGCTCATCACCGGCCTGTCGTGTCTGAGCATCACCGTGCTCGGATCCCTCGCGAGCTACCCGCTGGCCCGTATCTCGCAGGGCTGGTCCACCTGGGTCTACCGGCTGTTCATCGTGGGCACCTCGGTACCGGTCTTCGTCGTCGTGGCACCGTTGTACCTGCTGATGCGGGACCTGAACCTGCTGGACAACTACGCCGGCGTCGTCGTGGTCTACACGGCGATGTTCCTGCCGGTCGCGGTCTTCTTCTACACCAGCTTCATCCGCTCCATCCCCACGGACCTGGAGGAGGCCGCCGCCCTGGACGGCTGCGGGGCGCTGCGCACCTTCTTCACCATCATCCTGCCGCTGCTGCGCCCCATCACCAGCACCCTGCTGACCTTCGTCTCGCTCCAGGTGTGGAACGACCTGATCGTCCCGCTGGTGTTCCTCCAGGACCCGGACAAGCGCACGGTCATGGTGAACGCCTACTCGTTCATCGACCCGCACACCGTGCAGCCGACGACCCTCTTCCCGGCCGCGCTGCTCGGCGTCCTGCCGCTCTTCCTGATCTTCGTCTTCCTCCAGCGTCATGTGGTCGCCGGCCTGTCCGCCGGCGCGGTCAAGTCCTGATCCGGGCCCACCGGTCGACGGTCGCGGCCGTAACCCACGCGTCAGCTCCGCGCACCGCTCCATCCGGCGAGGCGGTCGGTTGACGCCGTCGTACCGCGAGGGGCCTCCCACAACGTCGTGGGCCCTGGCGGCGTGGTCCTGAGCGCCGCCGCTCCCCGCGCCTTCGCCCTTCATCCAGCCGTACGGCCATGGCGCCCTGCCCTGCTGCCACCGCCGCCCCGCCCCTGCTCTGCTGCCCCTGCCCTGCTGCCGTCCACCCGGCCACGCCCCGCCGTCAGCCCTCCCGTTCCGCCCTCCGTCCCGCCCTCCGGAAGGACCCCCCACCGATGTACGTGGTCTCCTACTTCACCGACGCCGACGAGGCGCTCCACCTGGCCTACAGTCACGACGGCGAGGAGTTCGCCACGGTGAACGGCGGTCGGCCGGTCCTACGGGGCACGGTCGGCACCGGCCGGCTGCGGGACCCCTTCATCGGCGTCGGCCCCGACGGTCTGTTCCACCTGCTCGCCACCGACGGCTGGACCAGCCCGTACGTCGTCCACGCCACCTCGGCCGACCTGCTCACGTGGTCCGAACAGCGACTGGTGCCCGTGATGGCCCGGGTGCAGGGTGCTCTCAACGCCTGGGCCCCGGAGTTCTTCCTGGACCGCGCGAGCGGGCTGTACCACCTCATCTGGTCGTCCGTGGTCGAGCCGGGCGGCACCGCCGAGGGGCGGGACTTCGAACACCTCACCCAGGACCACCGCATCTGGCACTGCACCACCGAGGACTTCCGTACGTTCTCCGCGCCCGGCGTCTTCTTCGACCCCGGCCACTCGGTCATCGACGCCACGGTCCGCGAGCTGGACGGCGGCGGTTTCCTCATGGCCTTCAAGGACGAGCGCGGGGTCAACGACATCGCCACCGCGCACAAGGACATCCACCTCACGACGTTCGGGGCCCCCGGCGGCCCGTACACGACACCGAACGGACCGGTGACCCCCTCGCTGGCCGAGGGACCGTCACTGTTCCGCCGGAACGGCGACTGGATCATGATCTTCGACCACTTCCTCGAGGGAAGATACGGGGCGACCCGCAGCCCGGACGGCATGACCTGGGAGCCGCTCTCCCTGGCTCTGCCGGACGGCATGCGACACGCCTCGGTCCTGGAGACGTCGGCCTCCGTCCTGGAGACATCCGCCCTGGAGGCGCTCGCCGCGCACTAGCCTCCGGCGCCGCCGCGCGGCGGCCATGGATCCCGGGCGCTCCGCCGCTTGAGCCGCACGCGCCCGGCGCAGGAAGCCCCGTGTCCCGATCCGCGGCACGGAGGACTCGATCACCCAGTAAGGAGCGTCGCAATGAAGCGTCGCAGAACGGCGCGTCCGGCCCGCCGGGCATCCCGCGTTCTGGCCCTCCTCGCCGTGCTGGCGGGAGCACTCCTGGTCCCCGCCCACGCCGCACTGGCGGCCGGCACCACCTACTACGTGAACTGCTCGGCCGCCACCGACGGCAGCGGCACCCAGGCCAGCCCCTGGAACACCGTCAGCACCGTCAACGCCACCACGTTCGGCGCGGGCGACAGCATCCTGTTCGCCGCCGGCACCACCTGCACCGGGCAACTCACGCCCGGTGGCTCCGGCGCCTCGGGCAGCCCGATCACGGTCGGCTCCTACGGCAGCGGCGCCAAGCCCGTCATCAACGCGAACGGCGCCACCGGCCCCGTCATCCACCTGCTCAACCAGCAGTACTGGGAGATAGGCGGCCTGGAACTGGTCAACTCGGCCACCTCGCCCGCCTATCGCTCCGGTGTGCTGGCCGAGAACAGCTCGGGCGGGATCCTGCACCACATCCGGGTGCACGACATGTACATCCACAACATCAGCGGCTGGCCGGGCGGCTGGTACGCGACCAACGCCGGCGTGGGCGTCCAGACCGACCACACCACGGCCGTCTCCACCTGGGACGACGTGGTGGTCGAGAACAACACCTTCGACCACGTCGACCGCATCGCCGTCGCCGTCACCCCGGACGGCGACGGCCAGGGCACCGGCCTGACCACCGGCACCGTCATCCGCGGCAACACGATGACCTACGACGGCGCGGACGACATCCTCGTCGTGAAGAACGACGGCGCCCTCATCGACGGCAACAAGGCGGGCTACGGCGGCGCGAAGAACACCTGCCCGCCCTCGGGCCAGTACTGCAACGGCGCCTCGGCCGGCATCTGGATGTCCGGCAGCTCCAACACCGTGGTCCAGAACAACGAGGTCTACTGCCACGTCAACGGCGCCGACGGCACCGGCTACGACGTGGACTGGGGCAACCACAACACCACGTTCCAGTACAACTACAGCCACCAGAACCTCGGCGGCTTCATGCTGGTCATGCCGCCGATCAGCGTCTCCAACGAGCCGACCTCGACCGTTCCCAGCGACGGCACGGTGATCCGCTACAACATCAGCGAGAACGACGGCTCCAACGCGGGCTGCCCCACCTCGGGCACCGCGACCCACGGCACCGGCGTCTTCCACTTCGTCGGCGGCGTCCCCAACCAGAGCGGCAGTTCGGTCGCGGTCCCGCTCATCTACAACAACAGCATCTACGTCAACAAGAGCGGCCTGAACACCCCGATCCTGTACTCACGGGCGGGCTCCAGCATCTCCGGCGCGCTCTCCTTCAAGAACAACGCGGTCTTCAACTACGGCACCGGCGGCTACTTCTCCACCACCGGTTCGTCCGTCTACTCCAACAACCTCTTCTACGGCAACCACCCGTCGTCGGAGCCCACGGACTCGGCGAAGGTCACCGCCGACCCGCAGTTCCGCAACCCCGGCAACACGAACGGCTCCTCGTCCTACACCGGCACGAACGCCTACCAGGTGCACCCGTCCTCGCCGGTGACCCGGGCCGGTGCGGTCGTCTCCGCCAACGGCGGCAAGGACGCCTTCGGCAACACGGTCTCCGCCACGGCCGCCCCCAACATCGGCGCCTACAACGGCACCGGCGGCAACCTGCTCTCCAACGCGGGCTTCGAGACGGGTGCGTTGAGCCCCTGGACCCAGGCCAGCGGTACGACCTCGTCGGTCACCTCGTCCGGCGCCCGCACCGGCACCTACGCGCTGACCACCGCGGCGAGCGGCAGCGGCGCCAACCAGGCGCTGACCGGCCTGAGCCCCAACACCACCTATCTGCTGACGGGTTGGGCCAAGGTGGCCACCGCGGGGGAGACCCTGGCGATCGGCGTGAAGGACTACGGCGGCACGGAGACCTACACCAACATCGCCACGACGTCGTACACCCAGGCGGCGGTTCTGTTCACCACCGGCTCGTCGAGCACCTCGGCGACCATCTACTGCTGGAAGAACTCCGGTGGCAGCGGGGCGGGTTACTGCGACGACCTCGCGGTGGAGCCGCTGACCTCGGCGACCAACGCGGTCACCAACCCCGGTTTCGAGACCGGCGCGCTGACTCCCTGGGCGCAGAGCACCAGTACGGCGTCCAGTGTGACCGCGTCCAACGCCCGCACCGGCACCTACGCCCTCCAGACGGCGGCCAGTGCGAGCGGGGCCATCCAGACGGTGAGCGGTCTGACGTCCGGCAACACGTACCTGCTCGCGGCGTGGGCCAAGGTGGCCACGGCCGGTGAGGAGGTCGCGGTCGGCGTGAAGAGCTTCGGCGGTACGGAGACATATCTCCGCACCTCGGCTTCGTCCTACGCCCAGCAGCCGATCTTCTTCACGACGGGCGCCACGACGACCTCCGCCGGCGTGTACTGCTACAAGAACACAGGCTCGGCCGCGGGCTACTGCGACGACTACTCGCTGATCCGGCTCCCCTGATCGATCACCGAACCGCAAGGGAGGAACACCGCGTGACGACGGCGGGCCGGGACATCCTGGCCCGCCGTCGGGCGATCGGCGCGTCGCGGTGTCGTGCGCAACGGCGACGTCACCAATAGTGTCGTCGGCCGGCAACGGCGTGACCTGCAGATCCCATGATCCACAATGCGGCGCCGATCACGAGAAGAATGATCCCGATGGTCCACAGGATCGAGACGCCGGTAAGGAAACCGACTATCAGAAGGATTACACCAAGGGCGATCATCACGACCTCCTGTAGCGGGTACTGCTCTTGGTGTTCGAATACCCGCGAATCCGCGATGGAGGCCCCCGCAATTTCCGGTCCGCACGCCAGTCCGGTCTGCGGTGCTTCGGGGACGGGAGGGGAAATGTCAGCGAGAGTCCAGTGGTGTCGTGAGTCGTTGCAGCAGATCCAGCAAGGTCGCCCGTTCGGCGACGGGCAAGGCGGAGAAGCAGTCGGCCAGCACCTCGTCGGCGACCTTGTGGCCGGCCGCCAGGACATGCTCGCCGTCGGCCGTGAGGTGGTGCTCGATGCGGCGGCCGTGTCCCGGCCGGCGCTCCACGAGCCCCTGGGCCGTGAGCCGGCCGGCAAGCGTCCCGAAGGCCTGCTCCGTCTGGAACGTGGCCGCGGCCAGTTCGCGGGCGGATGCTCCAGGGGAACGACTGATCGCGCGCAGGGCATCCCACTGGGCGAGGGTCGTACCGACCGCGGAGAGGGCGCTGTCCAGCGCCCGGTGCTGTCGGTACTGGGCCTGCTTGACCGCCCTGCCAAGTTCTTGCAGCTCACCGTGCATGCGCCAAGTCTACGCCATGACCAAGCTAGCTTATATAAAGATGTTTAGTTAGAGTGGCGGACATGCCTACAGACGCATCCACCACGTACGCCGATCTGTCCCTCACCATGTCCGAGACCGGGGTCGGCAGACCCGTCCTCGTCCTCCACGGTGGCGGAGGTCCCGCCACCGTCACGGGTCTCGCCCAGCACCTCTCCCGCACCGCACACACGATCACCCCCGTGCACCCCGGCTGGGACGGCACCCCGCGCCCCGCCTGGCTCACCGGCATCGACGACCTCGCTCGCGTCTACCTGCGCACCCTGCGCGAGCGGGAGCTGCGCGACGTCCTCGTCGTGGGCTCGTCCCTCGGCGGCTGGATCGCCGCCGAAATGGCCGCGCACGACAGCGCGGGAACTATCTCCGGGCTCGTCCTGATCGACGCCGTGGGCGTCGAGGTCGATGCGGAGCCGATCGTCGACTTCTTCGCCCTCGACGCCCGCGGCATCGCGGAGCACTCCTGGCACGACTCGGACCGTTACTACCTGGACCCGGCCGACCTCGCGAGCGAAGAACTCGCCCGCAGGCAAAGCAACATGGCCACCATGCGCGCCCTGGCCGGCGACCCCTACATGCACGACCCCGGGCTGCTGCCCCGACTCAGCCGTATCCAGGTGCCCACCCTCCTGCTCTGGGGCGAGAGCGACCGCATCGTCACCCCCGCCTACGGCGCGGCGTACGCCGAAGCCTTCGCCGACGGCCGACTGGAGATCATCCCCGAGGCCGGCCACCTCCCGCACATCGAACAACCGGACGCCGCCTACGCCCTGATCGAGGCACACCTGGACCGGACGACATGACGGCAAAGGACGAGACGGCACAGGGCGAAACCCTGGTCGGAGGCATGGCCAACGCCGGCGCGGTGATCCGCCGCGGTGCCGTGGTGGAACGTCCCGCACCGGCCACCGCGCCCGCCCTCCACGGCCATCTCCTCGCACTCGCGGAGCACGGATTCGACGGAGCTCCGCGCCCGATCCGGCTCACCGCGGACGGCCGCGAGCAGTTGACCTTCATCCCCGGGGACGTGGCGCTGCCGCCGTTTCCCCGCTGGGCGATGACCGAGAGCGCCTTGCGATCGGTCGGAGCCCTGCTGCGACGCCTGCACGACACCAGCGAGCACGTCGCGGTCGACCCCGGCGTGGAGTGGCCCCGGGCAATGGCCGACCCCGAGGGAGGAACGATGCTGTGCCACAACGACGTGTGCCCGGAGAACGTCGTCTTCCGCGACGGCCAGGCCGTAGCCCTGATCGATTTCGACCTGGCGGCTCCCGGCCGAGCGGTGTGGGACCTCGCCATGGCCGCCCGCTACTGGGTTCCCATGCTCGATCCCACCTCCGCCGCAGTGCTGCATCCCGCTGACCTGGACGTCCCCGCGCGTCTGCGGATCCTTGCCGACGGCTACGGCCTTGCCCCGCAGCAGCGAGCCGAACTCCCCGGTGTCATCGAACAGGCCACCGCAACCTGCCGGACCTTCGTCGCCGACCGAGTGGCCGACGGCGACCCGGTGTTCATCCAGGCGCTGTCCGAGCGTGGCGGTTGGCGGCGTTGGGACCGCCTCCAGGCGTGGCTGGTGGCGCAGCGCGGGATGCTCACGGCCGCCCTGTCGCAGTGACAGGGCGTCGGGAAGCCGCTCAGAACAGGCCGTTGCCGTGCGGGAGTTCGGCCGGGATCGGGGCGATGACGTCCCAGTGCTCGACGATTCTGCCGTCGGCCACGCGGAAGAGGTCGTAGTAGGCGACGGGTACACCGAACTCGCCCTCGGACTGCGTCAGGACGAACTCCCCTTCGGCGATGACCTTGTGGACCTTCTTGTAGACGAGGTTCTTGCCCTGCTCGGCCCACCTGGCCGCCGCCGCGTCGAATCCATCGAGGCCGTCGGCCGCCTCGGTGTTGTGCTGGTGGTAGGTCTCGGTGGAGATGTAGTCGGTGAGCACCGAGTAGTCGGCGCCGACGAGGACCTTCTCGGCGAACTCCGCCACCAGGGCACGGTTGGCGTCGGTCCTGCCGGTGTCGGTGACCTCGGCGGGGCCGTCGGTCTGGGAGCGGCCCGAGACGGTGTCCTTGACCAGCGGGGTCAGGGCGTCCCAGTGCTCGGCCAGCTTGCCGGCGGCGTCGATGCGGAAGATGTCGAACCCGACGAGCGGGTCCGGGCCGAAGCCGTGGTAGGTGCCGTGCAGGGCGACCAGGTCGCCGTCGGCGATGACCCGGACGCCGTCGTAGCGGAAGTCCGCACCGAGACCGGCGACCAGCCCGCGCAGGGCTTCGGGTCCGTCGGCGGCGAGGGCGCTGTGCTGCCGGTAGTCCGCGGCCACCCAGCGGTCCACGGCGGAGGCATCCTTGTGGCCGAACAGCTCGGTGGCGGCCTGAAGGACGGTGTTCTTCACGTGGTTCATGAACTCTTCCCGGTTGGAGGTGGTGAGGTACGGGTTTTCAGCGGCCCGCGTCGCGCAGGACCCTGGCGAGGGGCGTGGCGGGGTGGCCGGTGAGGCGGGGGACGGCGTCGGCGACCCCGTCGAGTTCGCCGGACGCGATGGCCGTGTAGGTGGACACCCAGGCGTCCACCTGCCACGGGGGCGCGCCGTAGGAGGCACGGGAGGCGTAGGCCTCCTCGACCGTCTCTGGTCGGTAGGTGACCGTGCGCCCGAGCTGCTCGGACAGGATCGCGGCAGCGTCGTCCAGCGTCAGGGACTCGGGGCCGGTGAGGTCGTAGGTCGCGCCTGCATGGTCCTGCGGCCGGGACAGCACCGCGGCCGCCGCGTCGGCGATGTCGTCCTGGCTGACGAACGCCGCCCGTCCCTGCCCGGCCGGGCCCCGGATGACGCCGTCCGCGCCGACCAGGTCGGGGACGAACTCGGCGTAGAGGTTGTCCCGGAGGAAGGTGTGCGCCAGGCCGCCGGCGCGGATGTGCTGCTCGGTGTGGAAGTGGTCCCGGGCCAGGGTGAAGGTGGCGTCCGGGGCCGCGCCGTAGAAGGAGACGTACACCAGGTGCCGCACACCCGCCTCCGTGGCGGCGTTCACGAACGCCTTGTGCTGGGCGAGCCGGTCGCTGCTCTCGGAGGCGGAGACCATGAGGACGGTGTGGATGCCGGTCAGGGCCTCGCGTACGGCCTCACGGTCGGCGTAATCGCCTCGCACCGGCACCGCGCCGGGAAGCTGTGGAGCGCGCTGCGGGTTGCGGACCAGGAGTTTCTGCGGGACACCCCGTGCCGCCAGTCGCCGGGCGACACGCCCGCCGAGCCGACCGGTGGAACCGGTGACGGCGATCGTGGGGAGGTTTTCCATGGATGGCTCGGACATGACGTGCCTCTTCTTTCCGGATCTCGCCGGGGGAGATGTTCCTTTTCCGTCGCGGCACCTCCAACTTACGAATGGAGGAGCCCGGAATCCGGATAAAGTTCCGACTGATGATGGTCAAAAAGCGACACGATTTCTCGCGCGAGATCCCGGCGGTGCCGTTCGCGGCGCCCGCGGGCACTCCGGCCGGTGTCGAGGTCATGTCGCTGGCGGAGCTGCGGCGCCGCGTATGTGAGGACACCCTGGGCCGGCCCCAGCGCCCCGACTTCCATCACCTGCTCACGCTCAGTGCGGGCGAGCTGCGGCACGTCGTCGACTTCGACGGCTGCACCCTGCGGCCCGGCTCCTGGCTGTGGGTGCGCCCGGGGCAGGTGCAGCAGTGGGGCGACCTCACCAAGGCCGAGGGCACCCTGATCCTCTTCCGTCAGGACGTACTGGACCCGGCCACGGCGACCGCCGCCCGGGTCGACGATCCGTACGCACCGGCCGTCACCGTTCCCCTCGCTGCGGACGCCGAGGCGGTGATGCTGGCTGCGGAGCACCTGAGCCGGGAGTTTTGGGCCCTCGGTCAGCTGCCGCTCGACGTGCATGTGGTGGCCCTGCGCCACCTTCTCGCGGTTCTGCTGCTGCGGCTGTCCCACCTCACCACCCCGCCCGCCGGCCCCGCGCCGGAACCGGACGAGACCTACCTGCGCTTCCGTGACGCGGTCGAACGCCACTTCACCACCACCCGGCGGGTGGAGGACTACGCCGACATGCTCGGTTACTCGAGCCGCACCCTGGCCAGGGCGAGCCTGGCCGGAGCCGGGATCAGTGCGAAGGAGTTCATCGACCGCCGGGTCGTGCTGGAGGCGAAGCGACGGCTGGCCCACGGGGACGAAACCGCCGCCCAGATCTCGGACCACCTCGGCTTCGGCACGCCGTCGCAGTTCAGCAAGTACTTCACGCAGCGGACGGGCAGTTCCCCCATCGACTTCCGCAAGGGGATCCGGGGCCGGGCGGGAGACGAATCGCAGCCAACCGCACCGCGCATTCGCCGGTGACCCGCCCGGCCCCGCACACCCTGGGCTCCCCGTGCCGCTGGGGCTACCGCAGCATCCGGCGCTCCGCCCGGCGCGCCGCGGCGCGGACGTTGTCGCGGACGCCGTTGGGGAGGCGCCTCAGCACCTCGCGGACGCCGTGGCGCAGCCGGTGGTCGGCGGTGGTGCGCAGTACGACGCGGCGGGTGGTGCCGATCCGGCCGATGCCGCCGACGGTGAGCCGCAGCTGACCGCCGGGGCCGGCCCAGGTGGGGGAGACGAGGCGTGGTGGCGTGCCCACGGCGATGGCGCCCAGCGAGACGCGGGTGCGGCCCGGGGCTACGGCCAGCCGCGGACGGCGACCGACGCCCAGCAACTGCCCGCTGGCCCAGACCTGGTGGGCACCGCTCGCGAGGGGCCCGTTCCCGGCGAGGGTCAGCGGGTCGATGACCGTCTCACCGGCGACCACGACCCGGTGGCGGCCGCCACCGAGGGATTCCAGAGTCGGCGTCAACTCCCCGTCGGGGTACCACCAGTGGTTGCCGACGGTGTCGTGCACGATGAGCTCCCCGTACGCGTGCGAGAAGGGGTCGCGGACCTCCCAGTCCTCGGCTCCCGGGATGCCGTCGAGGAGTTCGGGGTCGAGCAGCATCCGTCCGGCGCGCTCAACGACGGTCAGCGGCTCGCCGTCGGCCTTGACCATGCCGAGCCGGGTCCGGATCACCAGCTTGCCGTTGCGCCAGCGCATGTCGTCCACGTCGACGTGCGCCTTGATCCGCTCGGTGCGGCGGGCGAGTTCGATCAGTGAGTCCAGCCGGTCCTGGACGAGCAGCTCCGCGCGTAACGCGCTGATCGCCGGGAGCCCCTCGCGCACCCCCGGCGGATAGCTGGTCATCGCCATCCGGCGGACGGTGGTGAAGTACTCCTCCAGATCCTTCCCGGTCCGCCGGAGCACCCGGGGCTCGCTCACCGGCCGGAGCAGCTCCACCCGGTACGAGCGGCGCAGCAGCCGGTCCTGGAGCTCGCCCGGCTCCGTCCCCTCCTTGATCGCCTCCACGACGTTGTCCAGATGGCCGTAGTAGTCGTCGGCGGTGATCCGACGGCTGCTGTTGTTGCCGCCGTCCTCACGCCGGTTCCAGCGGTAGCAGGGGTAGTCGCCGAGTATCGACACCGTTTTTGCCCGCACATAGGTGCGCGCCATGAACAACTGGTCCTCCAGCCTGACCCGCCCCTCCGGGAAGCGGATCGCGTGCTCGCGCAGGAAGTCCCGGCGGAACATCTTGTGCGGAGTCAGGCTCTCGAAGAGCGGCGCGTCGGCGGCGGTGCACCGCTCGACCGTCCGCTTGAACACATTGCTGGGCCCCTGCATCGTGCCGTGGACCTTCCCGAGCACGATGTCCGAACCATTGCGCTCGGCCAGGGCGTACATCCGCTCCAGCGCCTCGTACGACAACTCGTCGTCCTGGTCGACGAATTGGACGTACTTCCCCCTGGCCCGGTCGACGCCGACGTTCCGTGGCCTGCCGGGCCAGCCGGAGTTCTCCTGCTCGTAGACCCGGACGTGCGGATGCGTGTCGGCCAGCCGTCGAAGGCGTGCGGCCGAGTCGTCCGTGGACCCGTCATCGACGTACACGACCTCGTAAGCGTCCGCTCCGAGGCTCTGGTTGACGAGTGACGGCGCGCAACGCTCAACGTAGGGACCGGCGTTGTAGATCGGTACGACAACGCTCACCTTGATCAAGTTTTCCCCCAAACAACACCTGCGGTCTTTGCGTCAGACATGTGTTGTTGGGGAGAAGTTGTACGGTGTTTGACAGTTGTCTTACGGAACGATTCGGTCCGGTGTCCGCATGCCGAGCCACTGCTCGGCCTCCCACGCCTCGAACCGCTCCACCTCGGTGAACCCCAGCTTCGCCGCGAGGTGCATCGAACGGACGTTGGCGGACTGGGTGGTGAGCACCACCGGCTCGCCGGGGAGAACGCCGTCGAACCAGGCCAGTGCCGCCGCGCACGCCTCCGCGGCGTACCCGAATCCCCACGCCCGCGGCAGGAACAGGTAGCCGAGATCGGCCTTGCCCGCGGCGGCCGGCCGGCGGTGCCCGGTCGCTCTTCTGAGCAGGACGTGGCCGATCATCGTTCCGTCCAGCTCGACGACGAAACTGCCCGGCCACCGCTGCGGCACCGCAGGCGTCTCGCGCTCGAGTTCGGCACGCAGGCGGGGGCCGCCCAGGTAGGTGTGCACCTGCGCCGAGGTGAGCAACTCGATGAAGGTCGTACGGTCGCGTGCCTCGGGCTCGCGCAGCACGAGCCGCTCGGTCCTGATCGGCTCGGGCGGCCAGGTGACGTGTTCCAGAACATCCATCGGCGCACGCTAACAGAACGATCACCGACCCGTGGCAGGGGAGTTGACCCCGGCGCGGGCTCTGACGTGGCATCAGTTCGGTTCGTCGGTCCATGTGGTGGCCTCGGTGAAGCGGCTGTCCACGAATGCGACGAGGGCCATGGTGTCGGGGTCGGGTTCCGCTGTCGCCGCTCGATGGGTGATCGTGTCGGGCAGCATCACCAGGGTCGTCGTGCCCTGACCTTCGTCGGCGGGGCGCAACTGGGCGCGGATGCCGTGCCGGTCGGCCAGCCGGCCCACCACGAACAGCCCCATGCGCTGGGAGATCGAGGCGTCCACGATGGGTGGTTCGGCGAGATTCCGGTTGATCTCCGCCAGCTCCTCGGGGGGCATACCGATTCCCCTGTCGTGGATCTCCAGCATGATCCTGCCGTCCGGCAGCCGCGTGGCGGTGACATGCACCGGCACGAGCGGTGAGGAGAAGGTGGTGGCGTTCTCCAGGAGCTCGGCGAGCAGGTGCACCAGGTCGTTCACGGCCCGCCCGTCGATCTGGGTCTCCGGGACACCGGCGATCTGGATGCGCTCGTACTGCTCCACCTCCGAGACCGCGGCGCGGATGACGTCGACCAGGGGCAGCGGCTGGTCCCACTGCTGGGCGGGGACCTCGCCGCTCAGCACCAGGAGGTTCTCGCCGTTGCGCCGTACCCGGGTGGCGAGATGGTCGAGCTGGAACAGGTTCTCCAGCTGGTCGGGATCGGCCTCCTTGCCCTCCAGATCCGTGATCATGGAGAGCTGACGCTCGATCAGGGACTGGCTGCGGCGGGCCAGGTTGCTGAAGATCGTGTTGATGTTGGCGCGCAGCAGGGCCTGTTCGGCGGCGAGCCGGACGGCCTCGCGGTGCACGTGGTCGAAGGCGCGGGCGACCTCTCCGATCTCGTCCGTGGTGGTGATCGGGATCGGTTCCACGTCGTTCTCCACCCTGCCCGGGATGGCGCGGGTGAGCTGGGTCAGCCGGGCCGGCAGCCGCTGGGCGGCGATCTCGTGGGCGGAGGCGCTGAGCCGGCGCATGCTGGTGCTCATCGTGCGGGCCACCGAGTTGGCGAGGAGGAAGGCGGCGAGGACGGCGGCGAGCACGAGCGCGGCATTGAGGATCGCGTCGTTGCGGGCGTTGTCGGCGATGGTGTGCGCCTTGGCCAGCGCGGTGTCGGTCAGGTACACCTCGACGCTGCGGTAGGCGTCGAATCCGAGCGTGTAGGCCGCGAAGAAGGCCTCAGGTGTGATGCCCTTCTTGGCGAGTTGCGCCGCCGTCGCGCCGGAGGCGATGGCACGGGTCATCGTCTCCAGGTCCGGCGGGGCCGCGAAGGTCTGGCCGGCCGCCTCGGCCTGCGTCCGTGCCTGAGAGGCCAGCTGCTGTCCCTTCTTCCGCGCGGCCTCCAGCGCCTCGCGCAACCGGGTCGTCTCGGCGGTGCCGGCGAACCCCGCGTATTCCCGGAGGCCGATCTGTTCGAGGTAGACGTAGGAGCTGAACGAGCCGAGCTGGGACTGGAGTTCGCCCTTGGCCAGCTTGCTGCGGTCCTCGACGAGGAGGTGGGTGCCGATGGCGCGGATCAGCGACTCGGCGGCCTGGGTGAGCGAGACGGCGTACAGGGTACGGCCGTAGGACGACTGGCTGGTGATGCCGAAGCCCAGCTCGTTGGAGATCTCCATCAGCGGGTGCTGCACCGCGTGGTAGCTCTCCTCGGTCTGCACACCGGTCAGTCGGGGGGTGAAGGCGTTCGCGCGCACCGCGGCGAGCTGCTTCTCGCCTTGGCGCACGAGCTTGATCCGGCGCTCCAGGCCGGCGGTCCTCGGCATGCGCTTGACCGCCGCGTCGAACTTCTTGGCGTCCTCGTCGGTGATCCGCCGGGCCTTGGCGACCGTGGCGGAGTGCCGGTCGCCCTTGACCAACGGGATGACGGAGACGTCGCGTTCGTTGATGGCGTCACTGGCGTACTTGTTGGCGGCCTGCACCAGCTCGGCCACGCGGACCGCGTCCTCGGCGGTCTGCCAGGTGTCGACGGTGCGTTTGACCCGGACGCCGCCGAGGGCGAGGGCGACGAGCACCGGGATCAACAGGATGGCCTGGAGTTTCTGGGCCACACGCAGGTTGCGCGCACCGAATCTTCGGCGCGAGGGGGTGGGGGTGTGCGACACGGTCGTCCTATCCGCTCAGTTCCGCCTCGCGTCCGACTCTCTCCTCGACGGGGCGGTCACAGGGAGTTGACCAAAGATGGTCCGTCCGATGTCTAGCACTCCGCTTTCACTTCCGACCGTGACTTAACCAAAACTGTGCGCAGTTGAACCGTTACAGAGGTGTGAGTCTCCGTGAGCACATGGATTCTTGGTGGCCTCGCCCCACAGCGAGACCACCCTCCCTCCCGGGCCACCCAGCCTGCGGAACCGCGCGTCAGTCCCGCGTCGGCGGCGTGTAGAAGCCGCCGACCGATGTCCAGACGCCGTTCTTCACGACCACCCGTTGCACACTGCGGGTGCCCAGATGGTCGCTCGTGCTGAACTTCATCACCGGGGACACCCCCGGGTCCACGGAGGACGCCTTCTGGTACGCGGCCGCGATGGACTGGGAGGTGACGGCGCCCTTGATGGTCTTCGTTATCTCGGCGAACACCTTCGCGTTGCTCCAGCCCCACAGGGCGAGGAAGCCGGCGTCCTGGCCGGGCTCGTACTTGGCCATCGCGGTGCGGAACTCCTTCACCGCGGGGTCGTCGTCCGAGGGCGCCTTCACCAGCTGTACGGCCTTGAGCCCCTCGGCGGCGTCCTTGGCCAGCGAGATCGTCGACTCGGCGGCCACGGGCGCGTAGGCATAGGTGGGCAGCGAAAGCCCCTGGAGCTTGGCCTCCTTGAGGAAGGCCGCCGCCTCCGGGGAGGTGAGGATCACGATCACGGCCTGGGGTTTCGCGGCCTTCACCTTGCTGATCACCGGGGTGTAGTCGGTGGTCTGGTACTTGACCGCGAGCCGCTGCACCTCCACCGACGGATCCACCTTCTTCGCCACGGGCGCCACCTGCTCGGCCACGTTCACGAACGCCGCCGGGTCGCTGTGCACGACGAGGATCTTCTTCGCACCGTCCTGCACCGCCCACGCCGCGATCGCCGCGGCCTGGTCCTCGTAGAGGGTCTGGGTGCCGAACAGGCCCGGCCGCGGCGGCTTGTACCAGTTCTCGGCGCCGCCCACCTCGTTGAGGACCGGCACCTTGGACTGGTTGAGGACGAACGGGAAGGCCGCCTCCGCCTGTGCGGTGCCGTTGGCGTTCACGATGGCCACGACCTTGTCCTGGCCGACGAGTTCACGGGCGATCTGCACGGTCTGCTGCGGGTCGGCCGCGTTGTCCTCGACGGTCCACTTGACCTTGCGCCCGTTGATGCCGCCCTGCGCGTTGATCATCTTGAAGTAGGCGTCGGCACCCGCCTTCTCAGGCACTCCGTACGAGGCGGTGGCGCCGGTGAGCGGCAGCCACGCCCCGATGTGGATCTCCGAGGAGCCACTGCCGGCTCCCGTGGAGTCGTTGCCCGCGCAGGCGTTGGCGGTCAGCGCCACCGCGGCCAGCACGGCCGTCGTTCCCGCGGCGCGGCGGAATCTCTTGATAGTCCGGAACACGGTCCACCTCGTTCGACTACGGGATCTCGACTGGGGAAGTGCGCGGGGCGGTCGCCCTGTGGGTGGCGGCTTGTGGGCCGCCATCGAAGTACGCCTCTTCGGCTAGGCCGGCGAACGCCGGGTCGCCCGGCCGTCCGTGGGCCGCGATCACGCCCTCGTGCAGGACGGCCACCTCGTGGCAGACGGACATCGCCCGGCTGAGCAGCTGTTCGAGCACGACCACGGTCAGTCCGTCGTGGGCCAGCCGGGCCAGCCGGTCGTAGACCTCGTCGACGAGTGCCGGGGCCAGGCCCAGCGCGGGCTCGTCGACGATCAGGACGTCCGGGGCGACGATCAGGGCCCGCGCGATGGCGAGCATCTGCTGTTCCCCGCCGGACAGTCCGCCGGCGGTGGCGTTCATCCGGTCGCGCAGCCGGGCCGGCAGCCACTCGACGGTCTCCTCAAGTCGGGCGCGCAGCGGCGCGCCGGTGATGCCCGCCGCGTACGCCGCGACGTCGAGGTTCTCGCGCAGGGACAGCGTCTTGAAGAGGGCCCGGCCCTCGGGCGCCAGACTGGCGCGGAGGGCTCCGTCCGTGTCCCGGGCGCCGCGGGTGGGGCGCAGCGAGCCGTGCAGGACTCCGGCCAGGGTGCTCTTGCCCGCGCCGTTGGCTCCGGCGATGCCCAGCACGACCCCCTGGCGGACCTCCAGGTCGATGTCGCGCAGGGCGACCACACCGCCGTACGTGTGGCCGATCCCGCGCAGTCGGATCATGCTCCGGTCGCCGACGTGCTCGGGGGGCCGGGTCCGGCCGTCGACCGTTCCCAGATACGACGACCGCACCTTCGGGTCCCGCAGGACGGTGTCCGGTGTGCCCTCGCCGATCGTGCGGCCGAAGTCGAAGGCGAGCACCCGGTCGGCGACGGAGAAGAGGTCGTCGAGGACGTGGTCGATGACGAGGACGGCGGTGCCGTCGGCGTGCAGCCTCCTGATGTGCCGCGCCAGCAGCGCCCGTTCGTCCGCGTCCAGGCCTCCGAACGGCTCGTCCAGGACCAGCAGTTCAGGCTTCCCGGCCATCGCGCGGGCGAGGTCGAGGCGCTTCTGGAGTCCGAACGGCAGCTCGCCGGGGCGGCGGTCGGCGACCTGGGCGAGACCCACCGAGTGCAGCAGCCGCGCCACCTCGGCCCGGTCCCGGGCGGTGATCCGGCGGCGGGTGCACAACACGTTCTCGGCGACGGTGAGTTCGGAGAAGACCTCCGCGTGCTGGAACGTACGGCCGATGCCCAGCCGCCGTCGGGCCGTGGCCCTGGCCTTCAGCAGGGGCCGCCCGCCGAAGTCGGCGCCGCCGCTCACCCGGCCGTTGCCGGTCAGCCCGGACACGGCGTTCAACAGGGTGGTCTTTCCCGCGCCGTTGGGTCCGATGACCGCCAGCACCTCGCTGCTCCGCAGGGACAGGGAGGCGTCCTCCAGGGCCGTGAGTCCGCCGTACGACACCGACACGTGCTCCAGACGCAGCAGGACGGGGCCGTCGGCGGGGGGCCGCAGCGGCGCGGAGTCCGCCGACTCGGCCACGGGTGAGGGGAGTTGGCCCTCCGGTTGGGGCAGCACCCGACGCAGGAGACTGCGTGCCGGCTTGGCCAGGAACGGCACCACCCCGCCCGGCAGGAAGAGCAGCACCCCGATCAGGACGAGGCCCTGCACCACGGGTTGCGGCAGTCCGACGGCGGACGACAGCTGCGGGTTCCAGGTCAGATAGACACCGCCGGCCACGGCCCCGAGGACGGTGCCGACCCCGCCGAGCACACAGGCCCCGATGAGCGAGATCCCGAAGGCCAGCGAGAAGGGGTCCGGGCTGACGAAGCCGGTGAGCAGGCCGAGCAGCACACCGGCGAAGCAGGTGCACGCCCCGCTCACCGTGAACGACAGCGACGACTGCGCCTCCGGCGCGATGCCGATCGTCCGGGCGGCCAACGGGTGCGACTTGGCGGCCACCAGCCGCATCCGCAGACCCGAGGCGGCGGCCGGAACCGCCAGCGCGAGCACCACGGCGGCCGCCCCGACCGCGAGGTACTGGGACTCGGTGCTGCCGCCCAGGAGGGTGCCGAGGCCCAGGGCGCTGCGCAGCTGGACGACCGGGACCCCCTGGTCGCCGCCGGTCACGCTGCTCCAGCGGTTGACCAGTTCCAGGGTCACCATGGTGAAGGCGAGGGTGAGCAGGGCGATGTAGAGCACCGAGAACCTGGCGCCGGCGTATCCCAGGAAGGCGCCGAGGGCGGCGCCGGTGGCGACCGCACCGAGGATCACGGCTTCCAGGGGCCAGTCGTGTCCGCTGCCGTACGCCGCGAAGTAGGCGCCGATGGCGAAGAAGGCGGGATGCCCCACCGACCAGATCCCGGACCAGCCGGCGAGCAGGCCGACCGACAGCACCACGATCGTGTACACGGCCGCGAGTCCCACCGAGTACATCTGGTAGGCGGGGATCGCGCCGGCTGCCATGAACGCCATGAGCACCGCGCCGGCGGCCGGGCCGAGGGCGGCCCGCGCCAGGAGGGAACGGTTGAAGACCATGGATGCGACCCCTCAGACCCGTTGGAAGGTGCGGGTGCCGAACATGCCCTGCGGACGGATCAGCAGGACCAGCACGGTGAACGAGAACACGAAGGTGTCCCGGAAGCTGGCGGAGACGTAGTTCGCCGCCAGGTTGTCCAGGACCCCGATGGTCAGCCCGCCCAGGACGGCGCCGTACATGCTGGTCAGGCCGCCCAGGAAGATCCCGGCGAAGGCCCGGAACAGGGGTGCGACCAGCGCGGTGGGTACGAGCCCCGACCGCGGTGCGTACAGACACGCGGCGAGGGCGGCCAGGCTCAGGCCGAGCGCCCAGGAGATGCGCGCCAGGCGCTGTGCGCCGAGCCCGACCACGCGGGCGGTGTCGGCGGACTCGGCGACGGCGCGCATGGCGGAGCCGAGTGTGGTGCGGGCGAAGAGGTAGCCGACCAGGCCCATCGCCACGGCGGCGACCGCGATCGTCAGCAGGCTCTGGACCGGCACCGCGGCCCCCGACCAGCGCACCGATCCCTCGACGAGGCTGGGGAAGGCCTTGGGCTGGTCGCCCCAGATCGACCCGGCCGTGCTCTCCGCGATCAGGGACACGCCCATCGTGACCACGAGCGCGGAGAACAACTGGCCCTGGCCCAGGGGCCGGATCACCGTCTCGCGGACGAGCAGACCGGCCGCGACGGTGAGGGCGACGGCGGCGAGGACGCCGAGCACCAGGGCGACTCCGCGGTCGTGGAGCGAGACCGCCACGTACAGACCGAGGGTCGCGAGCGAGGCCATCGCGAAGTTCACGACGTCGGTGGCCCGGTAGATGATGACCAGCCCGAGGCCCATGAGGCCGTACACGGCTCCACTGGCCACACCGCTGACCAGGACAAGCAGGAACTGACTCACAGTCCCTCCCTAGAGGAAGAGCGTGTTCGCGCCATCCATGCACAAGGCATGATCACTTCACGAACCGCAGAGTTAAAGTGAACTCACTTCAGTAAGCTAGGCACTCGGGTGCCGGACGGGCAAGCCTCGTGCACCGGATTTGTCTCCGGTGGCCCCGGCTTCGGCTCAGTGCGCGAGGTCGGCCGGTGACTCGGTGAGCGCGGTGCGCGCCGCGGCCAGGCCGAAGACCAGGGCGGGCGCGAGTCCGCCCGCGTACGCGCGCCGGTAGAGTCCGCCGGCGTCCGCCCCGGCCACGAGCTGGCCGGGCACGCGGCGCCGGCCGGCCCCGTCGCCGTCCGCGGACAGGGCATGCGCGCCCGCGTCGATGAGCAGCCCGCCGAAGGTGAACGTGATCGCCGGGGCCGCCTCGACGGCGTAGAACGGCGGCTCGTCGAGGGGCTGCCGGTCGAGCAGCCGGTCGGGTGTCGTCGCGCCGCCGCTGCGCACGGTGGCGTTGAAGTCCGCGATGCGGTCGCGGACCGTGGCCCCGGGATAGCCCCACTCCTCGGGCATCGACGCGAAGTCCGCCAGGCTGTCCGCCACCGCGCTGCGGGCCCCGGCGCGGTGGCACAGCTGGAACTTGTCGACGCCCGGGATGCCCGCCACGTAGGACGCGCTGATCCACTCCCGGTGCACCCGCGCGTCGGCGACCAGCAGCCCGCGCGCCTGCGGCCGTTCCAGCAGGGCCATCGCGGTCAGGTGGTCGCCGACCGTCTCGTCGACGAACCGCTCGCCCGTCGTGTCGAACAACAGGGCGTGCTCGCTGTAGTAGAGCGCCAGGTCGACGAAGCGCGCCGGGTCGGCCAGCGAGACGCCCGCCGGCATCAAGTGGCCGTAGAATCCTGCGTCCTTCGCGCCGAAGTCCGCGCCCGCGGAGCGCCCGAGCGCGAGTCCGTCGCCCCTGCTGTGCGGGTTGGCGCGTAGTTCGATGTCCGCGGCCCTGGGGTGCACATGCTCCGCGCGCAGGGCCCGGTCCCCCTGGAAGCCGCCGGTCGCCAGCAGGGTCCATCTCGACTCGATACGGCGCTCGGAACCGTCCGGCAGCAGGCAGACCGCGCCCTTGACCATACCGTTCTCCACGACGAGCGAAGTGGTCCGGGTGCCGGTCAGCACCTGCTGCCCGCGCTCGCGGATCAACCGCTCGCAGGTGTCGAGGTAGTGGTTGGTGTCCACCTGGTGTCCGCGGCCGAAGCCGAGCACGGGCACCGGCGGCCGGCACTCCACCCCCAGCGAGCGGATCCACTCCACACCCTCGGCGAACCCGTCCAGGAGCGCCGCGGCCAGCTCCGGATCGCCGTCGGGGTTCACCCGGCGCAACTCCTCGACCGTCGGGGCCGTCCAGACGAATCCGGCGAAGCGCGCTGAGCCGCCCGGGCGGTCCGCCTTCTCCACCAGAACCACCGAGCCGCCCTCGGCGGCCACCCGGGCGGCGGCCGAGAGACCGGCCATGCCGCCGCCCACCACCAACAGATCCACTGTCTCGTCGTCCATGGAACAAGACGCTAATTGAACTCACTTCTGGAGTCGAGAGGTGTGCTGTGCGCGGACGGAACTACGGGTTTCGGTCAGACTGGTCGGGCACCAGGACCGCGCGACCCCGTACGTCACCGGAGCGCAGCCTCGCGAGGGCCTCCAGGGCGCCGGAGAGCGGGAAGCGCTCGACCTCCACCCTCAGGACGCCCTCGCGTGCCAGCGAGACCACGGCCTCCAGCTCGGGCAGGGTGCCCCAGAACGGCAGCGAGATCCGCGTTCCGGGAGGCAGCGCGCCGGGTTTGCGGACCGTCAGTTCCCCGCCGCCGCTGCCCACCACCGCAAGCTCCCCGCCCGGCCGCAGCACCGCCACGGCCGGGTCGAGACTGGAGCGGCTGCCGACGAAGTCGAGCACCGCCACCGCTCCGACACCTCCCGTCCGATCCCGCAGGACCGCCGCGGTGTCGGGGCGCAGGAGCGTCCCGAAGTGCGCGCCGCACTCGTGGGCCAGGGCGAGCGCCTCCTCCCGTACGTCCACGGCCAGCACCTCGGCGTTCGTCGTGGCGCGCAGGATCTGGACGGCCAGATGCCCCAGCCCGCCCACGCCGAGCACGACCACGGCGGTGCCGTCGCCCAGCGCGTGCCGGACCGTGTTCACCGAGTGGTACGCGGTGAGTCCGGCGTCCGACAGCGGCGCAGCCTGGACGGCGTCCAGGTCGCCCACCGGGACCAGCAGCCGCCCCGACGGCACGAGCAGCAGGTCGGCCATCCCGCCGTCGCGTCCGAGACCCGGCCCGGTACCCGTGCGGGCCACGTCCAGAGCCAGGCGCCGGTCGCAGTAGTTCTCCGCGCCCGCCCGGCAACGTGCGCAACTCCCGCAGCCCCAGGGGCCGTAGACCACCACACGCTCACCGATCCCCGGACCCCCGGCCAGCGGTCCGCGCCGCACCACTCGTCCCGCGGTCTCGTGCCCGAGGGTGAAGGGGACGAGGTACGGGAGGTCGTCCGGGCCGGCGTCGATGACGTGGAGGTCGGAGCGGCACAGGCCGGCCGCCTCCACCTGGATCAGGACCTCTTCGCCCGTGGGGACGGGCGGGGCCACCTCGGTGAGGACCGGTGGGCCGCCCCAACGGGTCAGCCGGACCGCTCTCGTCCTGCCTGTTGACATACGAGCCACAGTAACAAAAATGAAGTCAGTTCAGTAGACATCGACAGGGTGGTGGCCCGGCATGGACGAGGAACACCCGAGTCACTTCGAGGGGCGGATCGCGCTCGTCACCGGCGCGGGATCCGGCATCGGCGCCGCCGTCGCCCGTCGACTGGCCGCGCGCGGCGCCGAGGTCTTCGCCGCGGACGTCGACGCAGCCGCGGTCGAGGCCGTGGCGAAGGAACTGCCGAAGGGGCACGCGATGGTGCTCGACGTGGCCGAAGCGGCCCGGGTCGACCAGGCCTTCGACGAGGTCGTACGGCGGCACGGTCGCCTCGACGTGCTGGTGCACGCGGCAGGCGTCGACGATCCCGAGGCCAAGGAGTGGATCGCCGAGGCCCTGGTCGCCGACCGGCCGCCGCAGGTGACGGCCCGGCTCGGCGACGAGGCCTGGCGGCGGGTCATGCGCGTCAACCTGGACGGCACGTTCCATGTCCTGCGCGCCGCCCTGCGGGTCATGGCGCCCCGGCGGTCCGGGACCGTCGTCACGGTCGGGTCCTCGTCGGCCTTCGACACCCAGACCGGCTATCCGCACTACGCGGCCTCCAAGGCGGGGGCGCACGCGCTGAGCCAGTCCGTCGCGAAGGAGGCGATCGCGTTCGGCGTCCGCGTCAACACGGTGGCCCCGGGGCCGACGGAGACGGGGATGGCGGCACGGACGCCGGCTGCCCTTCGGCAGGGATTCGCCGATCCGCGGGTGCGGCCGTACGCCACGGCGGAGGAGATCGCCGAGGTCGCCCTGTTCCTGGCGGGGGAGGGGGCGGTGAATCTGGTGGGCGCCGTGCTGCTGGCGAACGGCGGGCGGTTCACGGTGTGAACAGGCCCCGCGCCCCCGATGGGGCGTGCGGAAGGGAGGTTCTCATGTTTCGGCTCGATGCGGATCCCGGGATGCTGGTGGAGACGGAAGAGCGACGGCAACTGCGTACCGTTCTGCGGGACTTGCTCTCCGAGAGCTGCGGGCCGGACCGGATCCGCGAGCAGGTCGCAGGCCCGCGCGGCTACGACCGGGCTCTGTGGGAGCGGCTCGCCACCGAGATCGGCGTGCACGGGCTCGCCGTCCCCGAGGAGTACGGCGGAGCCGGCTACACCTTCGCCGAACTCGCCGTGGCGCTGGAGGAGACCGGACGCGTGCTGTGTCCCCTACCGCTGTTCAGCACGGTCGTGCTGGCCGGTGAGGCCCTGGTGGGCAGTGACGACCGGCGGGCCTGTGCACGGTGGCTTCCCGGGATCGCCTCGGGTGCGGTGACCGCGACGGTCGCCGGGTTCCTGCACCGGGCGGACATCAGCGCCGAGCGCGGGCCCCGCGGCTGGGTGCTGCGCGGCGAGGCCGACTTCGTGCCGGACGGGGAGGGGGCCGAGCTGTTGCTGGTCCTGGCCCGCGCGCCGGACGGGGAGCGGCTGTTCGCCTGCGAGCCCGACGGCGCGAGCTGTGAGCGTACGGCCCGTCACGTCCTCGACCCCACCCGCAGGCAGGCGCTCGTACGCTTCCGTGGCGCACCGGCAGAACCCGTCGGCGAACCCCCAGGGGCGTCGGGCGTCGTGGAGCGTGTCCGGGACGCGGGGCGGGTGGCACTGGCCGCCGAGCACGTCGGCGGCAGTGCGCACGCCCTGGACGCCGTACTCGCCCATGTGGTGCGGCGAACCCAGTTCGGGCGGCCCATCGGTTCGTTCCAAGCGGTCAAGCACCGGCTGGCCGACCTGCTCGTCGCGGTCGAAGGGGCCCGGTCGGCAGCGGCGTACGCGAGCGCCTGTCTGGCCCGGCGGACCGACGGGCTGCCGGTGGCCGCGAGTGCCGCGGCGGTGGCCTGCACCGAGGCCTACCGGCTGGCCACCGCGGAATACGTCCAGCTCCACGGCGGGATCGGCTTCACCTGGGAGCACTCCGCCCATCTCTATCTGCGCCGGGCGCGCGCCGACGAGGCGCTGTTCGGCACGGCCGACGACCACCGTCGGCGGCTCGCGCCACTGGTCGGTCTCGCCGGCCCCGACTGACCGACGCCTCCCGTCCATTGACAGGGGCTTCGAACCGACCGCAGAATCGAACTCAATTCAGTTCAGTTTGGAGGACTCATGGCAGTCGAGGACGAGATCCAGTTCGAACGGGACGGGCATGTGGCGCGGGTCTGGCTCAACAGGCCGCACAAGAAGAACTGCGTGACCGTACCGATCCTCAACCGGCTGGACGAGATCATCACCGAGGTCGACGCGGACCCCGAGCTGCGCGTCCTGGTGCTGCGCGGCCGCGGCAACACCTTCTGCTCCGGGTTCGACCTGGACAGCCTCAAGGCGGAGTTCGTCGGCAGGTCCAACGCGATCGACGTCGCCGTGCTGTCGGCGAAGGTCTGCGACCGGCTCTACTCGATGAAGACGCCGTCCATCGCCGTCCTGGAAGGGCATGTCACCGCGGGCGGCTTCGAGCTGATGATCTCCTGCGACTTCGCGATCGCCGCGGACGACGCCCTGATCGGGGACTTCCACATCCGGCGCGCGCTGTTCGGCGGTGCGGGACCGATCTACCGGGTGCCGCGCATGATCGGCGTCCGCAAGACCAAGGAGCTGATGCTCACCGGCAAGCTGCTCACCGGTGTCGAGGCCGCCGAGTTCGACCTCATCAACGCCTCGGCGCCCGCGGACAAACTCGACGCGACGGTCGAGGAGTTCGCGGACCAGCTCATCGACAAGAGCCCCTTCACCATGTGGATCACCAAGATGACCATCGACCGCAGCCTCGACGCCGACATCCAGTCGCTGATGGTCATGGAGCACCTCGCGGTCGGCGTGATGCTCAACTCCGAGGACGCGGCGGAGGGTGTGTCGGCGTTCCTGGAGAAGCGGGAGCCCCAGTGGAAGGGCCGCTGAGCCCGGCGCCGGGCGCCGGGGGCCGGCTGCGCGGCTCCCGGTGCGCCGAGTGCGCGGTGGCCGTCTACCCCGCCGACCCCACGTGCCCGCGCTGCGGCCGTCCCGCCGAGCCGGTCCTGCTCTCCGGCACGGGCACGCTGTGGACCTGGACCGTGCAACGGTACGCGCCCAAGTCGCCGCCGTACGTCCCGCCCGCCACCGGATTCACGCCCTTCGCCGTCGGTTACGTCGAACTCCCGGAAGGGGTCCGTGTGCTGGCCGCGCTCGACATCCCGCCCGAGGACGCCGAGATCGGCATGCCGGTGACGCTCACGGCCGGGGACGGCGTACCCAGGGCCGCGCAGGGCGCCGTATGAACGCGGAGGACGTGCTCGTCTGCGGCGCCGGCATCACCTCCTTCGCCCGCACCGACAAGAGCGGCCGCCGACTGGCCGTGGAGGCCGTCGGGGCCGCGCTCAAGGACGCGGGCCTGCCATGGTCCCGGGTGCGGGCCGCCTACGGCGGCAGCGACGCGGCCGGGAACGCCGACACCCTGGTCGCCGAACTCGGCCTGACCGGACTGCCGTTCACCAATGTCCGCAACGGCTGCGCGACCGGCGGCAGCGCGCTGGTGGCCGCCGCCCAGGCGATCCGGTCCGGCGCGGCGGACGTCGCCCTCGCCGTCGGCTTCGACAAGCACCCGCGCGGTGCCTTCGACCCGCGGCCGGCCGACTGGGGGCTCGACGAGGCCTACGGCCGCGACGGGCTGATGGTGACCACGCAGTTCTTCGCGATGAAGATCCAGCGGTACCTGCACGACCACGGCATCACCGCCCGCACCCTCGCCCTGGTCGCCGAGAAGGCGTACGCCAACGGGACGCTCACCCCGCACGCCTGGCGGCGCAAGCCGCTCGACGCGGACGAGATCCTGGCCTCCGGCATGGTCAACGACCCTTTGACCCGGTACATGTTCTGCTCACCCGGCCAGGGCGCGGTCGCCCTCGTCCTGTGCAACCGCGCGGTGGCCCGCCGGATCGGCGGCACACCCGTCACCCTGCGGGCGGCGGTCGTACGGACCCGGCGGTTCGGCTCCTTCGAGGTGTTCAGCCCCTGGGCGCCGCCCGGGACACCGACGAGCGTGAGCGCCGACGCCGCCCGAGCGGCCTTCGAGGAAGCCGGGCTCGGGCCGCGGGACATCGACGTGTGCCAGTTGCAGGACACCGAGAGCGGCGCCGAGGTGATGCACCTGGCCGAGTGCGGATTCTGCGAGCACGGCGAACAGGAGTCCCTCATCCCGTTCGGAGCGACCAGGATCGACGGCCTGCTCCCGGTCAACACCGACGGCGGCTGCATCGCCAACGGCGAGCCCATCGGCGCCTCCGGACTGCGCCAAGTGCACGAGGTCGTCCAGCAGTTGCGCGGACGGGCGGGCGAACGCCAGGTGCCCGGAGACCCGTCGGCCGGCTTCACCCATGTGTACGGGGCGCCCGGCGTCAGCGCCTGCACCGTGCTGACCCGCTGAGAGGAGGACCATGGACGGCATACCCGGCCCGGAGGAGTTCCGTGCCGCGGCCCGCAACTGGCTGACCGGCGTGGCGAAGGAGCGACCCGCCCACGAGGAGTGGGGGCGCGGCGACGACTCGGTGGCCGTCTTCGAGAACTGGACCGAGGCCGAGGAACACGCCCACACCGAGCGGACACGCGCATGGGAACGCCTCCGGTACGACCAGGGCTGGGGCGCCCTCGCCTGGCCACCGGAGTACGGCGGCCGGGAACTTCCCGCCCCCTACGAGCAGTTGTACCGCGCCGAGGAAGCCGCCTTCGACGTACCGAGGCGCAGCGAGATCTTCCCCGTCACCCAGCAGCTCGTCGCCCCCGCCATCCGTGTCTGGGGTACCGAGGAGCAGAAGCGGCGCTGGCTGCGTCCCCTGCTCCGAACCGACGAGCTCGCCTGCCAGTTGTTCTCGGAGACGGAGGCGGGCTCCGACCTCGCCGCCGTCCGCACCCGGGCTGTGCGCGAGGGCGACGGCTGGCGCCTGCGCGGCCACAAGATCTGGACCTCCGGCGCCCGGGTCGCCACCTGGGGGGTCGCCGTGTGCCGTACCGACCCCGAGGCGCCGAAGCACGCGGGCATCACCGTCTTCCTGGTCCGGATGGACGCCCCGGGCGTGACCGTACGGCCCATCCGGCAGATGACCGGCGGCGCCAGCTTCAACGAGGTCTACCTGGACGACGTCCACGTGCCCGACACCGACCGGCTCGGCCCCGTCGGCGCGGGCTGGCGGGTCACTCTCACCGTGCTCGCCGCCGAACGCCTCGACTCCGGCGGACTGGGCCTCGACAACGCCGACCGCGCCCTCGACCTCGCCCGCCACCTGCCTCGCCCCCTCCACGACGGTGAACGGCAGCAGGCGGCCGACCTGTTCGTACGCGCCCTCGTCCAGCGGCTCATCGCGCTGCGGGTGACGTCGGCGCTGGTGGCGGGCCGTGAGCCGGGCGCCGAGGCCTCGGTCGGCAAACTCCACGCCACCGCGACCATGCGCGCCACCACCGACCTGGTCCAGCAGCTCCTCGGACCACGGTTGGCCGCCGACACGGGGGAGTGGGGCACCTTCGCGTGGACCGAGCACCTGCTCGGCGCCCCCGGATACCGGATCGCCGGCGGCAGCGACGAGATCCAGCGGACCATTCTGGCCGAGCGAGTGTTGGGGCTGCCCAAGGAACCGAAGGGGGCGGGGAGTTGAGAACCGTGCGAGGGGTGGGTGCGGAGCGCGGTGGACGGCGTTCGGACGTCGTGTCCGGCGCGCTGGGGCTGAGCGAGGGATCCAAGGGGGTGGGGAGTTGAGCACCGCGACGGAGGTGTCCGCGCTCGCGCGCAGGGTCCGTGCCGCGCTGCGTGAGCGGCATTCGGGCGCGGTGTTCGGAGACCTGCGCGTGCTGCCCGGCGGCCATTCGGGGCTGACCTACGCCATCGAGGCGGGGCCGGTTGCGTACGTCGTGAAGGCCGTGCCGCCGGGGCGGCGCCCGGTCGGCCGCAATGACGTGCTGCGCCAGGCCCGCATCCTGCGTGCGCTCGCCGGATCACAGGTGCCCGTGCCGGGTGTGGTCGCCGTCGACGAGAGCGAACCGGCCTGGTTCGCCATGGAGTTCATCGACGGTGAGGCGACCGAGCCGGTCCTGGACGAACACCGGCTCGACCCGCTGCTGTGCCGCGAGCGCATGCTCGCCCTGGCCGAGGTGCTGCGGAACCTGCACGGCACGACAGGACCGCGGCCCACCGAGCCACTGGGCCCGGCAGCGGAGTTGGAACGGTGGAGTCGCACCATGCGGGCTGTGCCGTCCGAACTGCGCCCCGGCGCGGAGGAGTTGCTGGACGCCCTGGCCGCCCGCGTCCCCGAGAGCATTCCCGCCACCCTCACCCACGGCGACTTCCGCCTCGGCAACGTCCTGTGCCGGGGCGCGCGGCCGGCCGCCGTCGTCGACTGGGAGATCTGGGGCCACGGCGATCCGCGCATCGACCTCGCGTGGTTCCTCCTCTTCACCGACCACCGCAACTTCCCGCGGCTGGGCCGTGCCGTCCCCGGCCTGCCCGGCGAGCGGGAGCTGCTCACCGCCTACCTCGACGGACACCCCGAGCCCCCCGCCCTCGACTGGTTCCGGGCCCTGGCCCGCACCAAGATGGCCGCGATCATGGGCCACAACCTGCGCAGGCACCGCGAGGGCATCCACCACGACCCGGACCAGGAGCGGCTGCCGCCGACCATCGCGGCCATGATCCGCACGGCCCACGACATCGTCGCCCGACGGCCCTGAAGGAGCGCCAGCATGGATTTCGCACTCTCCCCGAGGGCCGACGAACTCCGCACCCGTATGGACGCGTTCATGCGGGAGTACGTCCTGCCCGCCGAGCCCGTCTACGACCGTCAGCTCGCGGAGGCGGACGACCCGCACGAACTGCCGCCGATCATGCGGGAGTTGAAGGAGAAGGCACGTGCCGAAGGACTGTGGAACCTCTTCCTCGCCCACGGCGACCTGGGCGCCGGCCTCACCAACCTCGAGTACGCGCCGCTCGCCGAACTGGCCGGACGCTCGGTGATCGGCCCCGAGGTGTTCAACTGCTCCGCCCCCGACACCGGCAACATGGAACTGCTCGCCCTCTACGGCACACCCGAACAGCGGGACCGCTGGCTGCGGCCCCTGCTGGAGGCCGAGATCCGGTCGTGCTTCGCCATGACCGAGCCCGAGGTGGCCAGCTCCGACGCCCGCAACATTCGCACCCGCATCACCCGGGACGGCGACCAGTACGTCGTGAACGGCCACAAGTGGTACACCTCCGGCATCCTCGACCCGGACTGCCGGCTGATCATCCTGATGGGCGTCACCGACCCCCAGGCACCGGCGTACCGGCAGCAGAGCATGCTGCTGATCCCGCGCGACACCCCTGGCGTCACCGTGCTGCGCGACCTGCCGATGTTCGGCTACACCGACCGCTGCGGCCATGGTGACGTGCTCTTCGAGGACGTACGGGTGCCGGTCTCGGCGCTGCTCGGCGGCGAGGGAGAGGGATTCGCCCTGGCCCAGGGGAGGTTGGGGCCGGGACGCATGCACTACGCCATGCGCGCCGTCGGATTCGCCGAACGCGCACTGGAGTTGATGTGCCGCCGGACCCTGACCCGCACCGCGTTCGGCGGCAGGCTCGCCGAGCGCGGGGTCGTCCGGGAGTGGATCGCGCGCAGCCGCATGGAGATCGAGCAACTGCGGCTGCTGGTCCTCAAGTCGGCCTGGCTGATGGACACCGCGGGCAACGCGGCCGCCCGCACCGAGGTCGCCGCGATCAAGGTCGCCGCCCTGGAGGTCGCCCACCGCGTGGTCGACCGGGCCGTGCAGGCCCACGGGGCCGCGGGCGTCAGCGACGACACCGTACTGGCCCGGCTCTACGCCATCACCCGGGCGCTGCGGATCGCGGACGGCCCGGACGAGGTGCATCTGCGCACGGTTGCGCGGCGCGAACTGGCCAAGTACCCGGAGGAGTCGGCGTGAACGGACGGCAGCTGGAAGGCCGGGTGGCTTTGGTCACCGGCGGCTCCCGGGGCATCGGGCTCGGTATCGCCCGGGCGTACCGGGAGGCGGGCGCCCATGTGGTCATCGCCTCCCGCAAGGCCGATGGACTGGCAGCGGCACGCGAGGAGTTGCTGCGGGTCAAGGGGGACGGCGAGATCCACGAGGTGGTCGCCAACGTCGGCGAGCCCGCGGACGCCGAGCGCTGCGTCGAGGAGACCGTGGCCCGCTTCGGCAGCCTCGACGTCCTCGTCAACAACGCGGCCACCAACCCGTACATGGGCGACCTCCTCGACCTCGACCTGCCGCGCGCGGAGAAGACGGTACGGGTCAACCAGTACGGCATGGTCGCCTGGACCCGGTGCGCCTGGCGGGCGTGGATGAGCGAACACGGGGGAGCGGTGGTCAACATCGCCTCCGTCGGCGGGTTGGTCGTCGACCCGCACATCGGCTGGTACAACGCCACCAAGGCGGCGATGCTGCACATGACCCGCCAACTCGCCTACGAACTGGGGCCGATGGCGCGCGTGAACGCCATCGCGCCAGGGCTGATCAAGACCGAGCTGGCCAGAGCCGTGTGGGAGCCGAGGGAGCCGATCCTGACCGCGAGGCTGCCGCTGCGCCGGCTCGGGACCGTCGAGGACGTGGCGCACGCTGCCGTCTTCCTGGCGTCGGCGGCCTCGTCGTGGATGACGGGCCAGACGCTGGTCCTGGACGGCGGCGCGACCGTACTGCCGATCGGGGTGGAGGCGTGACCTCCGCCGAGGAACTGTTCTCGCTGCGCGGGCGGACCGCCGTGGTCACCGGGGCTTCCTCGGGGCTCGGGGCCCGGTTCGCCGTGGTGCTCGCGTCGGCCGGCGCGACCGTCCTGGCCGCCGCCCGACGGCTGGACCGGCTCAAGGAGCTCGCCGACGACGACCCGCGCATCCATCCCGTCGTCTGTGATGTCTCGCGGGCACGGGACCGGGTGCGGCTCATGGAGACGGCGCTCGACGAGACCGGCCGGATCGACGTGCTCGTCAACAACGCCGGGGCGGCCGGAGCGGTGCGGGCCGAGGACGAGAGCGCCGAGGACTTCGCCGGAGTGCTGGACGTGAACCTGGTCGCCCCCTTCCACCTCGCCCGGCTGCTCGCCGAGGCGCCGGTCCCCGGGGAGGGCCGTACGCGATCGGTGGTGAACGTCTCGTCCGTCCTCGGCCTGGTCTCCGGCGCTCCGCTGGGCGGTGCGGCCTACGCGGCGTCCAAGGCCGGGCTCGTCGGGCTGACCCGGGAACTGGCCGGACAGTGGGGGAGGGCCGGGGTGCGGGTCAACGCGCTCGCGCCCGGCTGGTTCCGCTCGGAGATGACCGAGGGACTGTTCTCCGACGAACGCTCCCGACGGTGGGTCGAGCGCGGCACGATGCTCGGGCGCGGCGGTGAGCCGGGAGAGCTGGACGGCGCGTTGCTCTACCTGGCCTCGGACGCGTCCGCGTACTGCACCGGTCAGGTCCTCACCGTGGACGGCGGATGGACGGCGCGATGAGGGTGACGGTCGAGATCGACGCCGACGGGCTGGCGCGGGTGGAGATGTGCCGAGGGGACGGCAACGCGATCGACCTGGCGATGGCCCGGGCGCTGCTCGGCGCCGCCCGGGAGTGCGAGAAGGCCCGGGTCCGGGCCGTGCTGCTCAGCGGGCAGGGGCGGTCCTTCTGTGTCGGGGGTGATCTGAAGGAGTTCGGGGCGGTGTCCGGGGCGGGTCTGGCGGACCACCTCACGGAGGTCACGGACGCCCTCCACGGGGCGCTGCGGATTCTCACCGGGCTTCAGGCCCCGCTGGTGGTCGCCGTGCAGGGTGCGGTGGCCGGCGCCGGTCTCGGACTGGTGGCGGTGGCGGACGTCGGCCTGGCGGCGACCGACGCCCGGTTCACGGCCGCGTACACCGGCATCGGGTACACCCCGGACGCCGGGGTCAGCTGGTCGCTGCCCCGGTTGGTCGGGTCGCTGCGGGCCAGGGATCTGCTGCTGACGAATCGGCGGGTGACAGCAGCCGAGGCGCTGGAGATGGGGCTCGTCAGCCGGATCGTGGCACCGGAACGGCTGAAGGAGGAGGCCGTCGGGATCGCCGGGGCACTGGCGCGTGGCGCCACGGCCGTGTATGGGGCGACGCGGCGGCTGCTCGACCGAGCGCTCTCCGTCGACCTCGACGACCACCTCGACCTGGAGGCCCGCCAACTGACCGCCGCCGCGGGGGCGGCCGAGGGCAGGGAGGGGGTGGCGGCGTTCCTCGCGGGGCGCCGACCGGATTTCCGGGCGGTCGCACGGCGTGGAAGCGTCGATGGCGCGGGGCCGGACCTGGCGACGCCGCCGGACTCCTCGCCCTCGCCACCGCGGCGGGGTGTGGCAGGACCCGACAGACCGACCCGGAAAGGGTGAGGCTCCGCCGTGCGGACAGCAAGCCGGCCCCGCCTCGGCAGTAGGGCTGCGACGGGCGGCCTCCGGCTCGGTGAAGCCCGACGACTCCAGGCCCCCACTCCGACCCGCCCCTCGGCACGCGCATGACCCGCCCGATCTCCGATTCGTACCCGACTTGAACTTGGGTCTACTCTCGGACGACCGGACGGTGATCGGTACCGGCTGTGGAGGAGAGGGAGAGGCAATGGCGAGGGCGCGGATCGTGGATCCGGAGGAGGGGCCCAGGTCGAAGCGCGGGGCGATCCTCGTGGCCGCGGTGGAGCGGTTCGGGGAGGACGGCTACGAGAACACCAAGTGGTCGGAGGTGGCCGACCGCGTCGGCATCGGCCAGACCGCCCTGTACCACTACTTCGAGTCCAAGGCCCACTGCCTGCTCACCATCATGCGCCTGGAACTCCAGCGCTCCCACGACCAGTTCGTCGAGGCCACCGCGGACGAAACGGAACCGGTGGAAGAACTGCGCGCGGCCGTCCGCGCCGCATTCGCCGTCACCGAGCAGGAGATCCGCCAGATGCGCATCCTCCAGGCCAACATGTCCCTGCTCGCCACCCCGCGGAAGTCCAAGCGCGAGGAGACCGAGCGCGTCGCGGCCCGCCAACTGGTCCAGATGGTCGAGCGGGACTGGACGAACCTGCTCATGCGCGGCATGTCCAGGGGCGGCTTCCCGGTCCGGGACGCGCACACCCTCGGCCTCGCCGTCCTCGGCATGATCGTGAGTGTCTGGCGCTGGTACCGCCCGACCGGCGCGATCCCCTTGTCCGAGATCAGCGAGATGATCGAGGGGTGCGTGGTGCGGATGGTCGCCGAGTAACCCCGGGCCCCGCCCCTTGTCGGCGGCGGGGCCGCTGCCGTAGAGTCAAACTGAACTGAACTCAGGTTGTTTCATGATGTCGGATCTCATGGCGCCGAGGGAGAGCGATACGCAATGGTGCTTCGCGAATACATGGCCCGCATGGACGGCCAGGACCCGGAAAAGGCCCTGGAGCTCCTGGAACCGGGCTTCCGGTTCCTCATCTCCCTGCCCGGTGGCCTGCACACCGGGGCCTCCCGCGCGGACTTCGCCGCCTACATCGCCGGGCGCAACGCCGTGGACCGACGGCACGAGATCGTGCGGTACGCCGTGGACGGGGACGTCGAGACGGCGTACGGCTTCGTCGTGGACCAGGGAGTGACGACCGGGGCGTTCCTGTCGGCCGTACGGGTCTCGTCCGCTGGGCTGATGGCCGGCTACCAGTCGTTCTTCACCCCCGACTTCGACCTCGTGGACCGGCCGTGAGCGCCCGGGCGCAGGCACCGTCCGTGTCCGCCGCGCCGTTCCTGACCAACTGGTTCGCCATCCTGGACAGCGACGACGCCGACCGGATCCTCGACCTGATCAGCGACGACTTCTCCTTCTCGATCCTGTTCTCCACCGGCGGCGACGCGGGCACCGACTTCCACGGCGGCCGGGCCGAGATGGAGGGCTACCTCGCCCAGCGCGAGGTCGGCGTGCGCACCCACCACCCGCTCAGCGCGACCGCGGTCGGCCAGGACGAGCTGTACCTCGGCGAGGTGCGCAGGGCGGGCGTACCGGAGGCGACCTTCGTGGCCTCGGCGCGACTGGACGACGACGGCAAGGTGCGCCGGCTCCTGATCGGACGGTCACCGGCGGTGCTGTTCACCTGAGGAATCCGAGGAACCGAGGAGGCGCGATGTACAACCTCGTTCTGCTGGCCGCCCGGCCGCCGGAATGGACCCACGAACGCTTCATCGACTGGTGGCGCGGCGAACACGCCGAACTCACCCGGCAGTTGCCCGGCCTCAGGTCCTGGCGCCACACCGACCTCGACGCGGCCCTCGAACCGCGCTCCGAAGGCTGGGACGGAGTCTCCGTCCTCGGCTTCGACTCCGCCGACGACCTGCGTACGGCGCTGAAGAGCCCGCAGTGGGCGGCGGCCGTCGCCCAGGTCGGCGACATGCGCGGCCGCCGTATCGCCGTCATGGGCGGCGAGATGGAGATGTACGGCGGCTGAGGTCCCCCGAGCGCCCGATCTCCCACGACCCCTTCGCACAGAGGCGAGGCAGCGGATGCGACAGACAGTGCGGGAGTTCTACGACCGCTCCGAGCAGGCCGACTTCACGGCGGTCGTCGACGACCACGGGACCCACGGCGCGCGTGAACTCCTGCGGCGTGCGAGCGAACTGGCCGACGCGATGACCCCGGCGGGCATGCCGGAGGGCACGCAGGGGGGCACCGTCCTCCTCCAGGCGGACAACTCGTGGCGCACCGTCGCCGCGACCCTCGCCGTGGGGCGCGCGGGCGGCGTTCTGGCGCTGGTCAACCGGCACACCACCAGTGCCGAGTTCGCCGCCGCCGTGGAGGACATCCGGCCCGACGTCCTGATCGCCGAACCCGCCGCGATCGAGGAGTGGGGAGGTGCCACGGCCCTTGCGGACGCGTCGACGACCAAGGCGCTCGACGGTTGGACGGTCCGCGCCGGACGCGGACCGCGGGATGTCTCCCGCTGGTCCGGCGGCACGCTCATCGGCCTCACCTCCGGCTCCACCGGGCGCCCCAAGGGTGTCGTCCAGTCCGAGAGCGCCCTGCGCTACGCCTGCTCGTGCACGATCGATGTCAACGGCCTGCGCGACGGGGACGCGGTGTCCGCCGTCGTCCCGCTCTCCTCGACCGCCGCCTACTGCTTCGGGGTCTGCCTCTCGCTCATGCTGGGCGGACCGCTCGTGCTGTCCGGCCGCTGGGACCGCGAGGAGGCGCTCGCGCGGATGGCCGCCCACGAGGTCCGGTGGACCATGTGCGTGCCGACCATGGCGCTTCAGATGGGCTCCGCGGCCGCCGGATCGCGGGTGCTCTCCGGGGTCCGCTCGATCACCGTCGGCGGCGGCCCGATGGACCGCGGGGCCCTCGCCCGTGCCGAGCGCTCCCTGGGCACGACCATCCTGCGCGTCTTCGGCATGTCGGAGTGCCTGGGGCACACCTCGCCCCGGCCCGACGATCCCGAGGAGATCCGCCTCGGCCGCGACGGGCGCCCGTTCCCCGGCACGGACCTCAGGGCGGTTGCGGCCGACGGCACCGCCGTGGGGCCCGGCACGACCGGCCGTGCCCAGGTCCGCGGCCCCTCGCTCTTCCTGGGCTACGCGCGCGACGGCAAGGTCGAACCGCCGGAGCTCACCCCGGACGGCTACTTCCCCACCGGCGACCTGCTGGTGACCGGTGAGGACGGCACGGTCACCGTCATGGGCCGGGAGAAGGACGTCATCATCCGCGGCGGCCGCAACCTCGACATCACCGAGATCGAGCGGGCCGTCGCCGGCCATCCGGCCGTCGCCCGCGTCTGTGTGACCCCCGTGCCGGACCCGCTCCTCGGCGAACGGGCCGCCGTGCTCCTCGTGGCCGAGGACGGCACCGGGGAACTCGGCCTCGACGAGATCACCGCCCATCTCGCCCGCACCGGACTGTCCAAGGCCAAATGGCCCGAATTCGCCTTCACCGTGAGCGAGTTGCCGCAGACCACGGTCGGCAAGCTCGACCGGTCGGGAGCCCGCAGACTCGCCCACGACCTGCACGCGGGCCTAGCCGCACACCCCGAACAGCACCGCCAAGGAGATGCATGACCACCCCCACGACCCGCACCCCCCGCTTCGACCGCGGCAGTTGGGCACAGGCGGGCGCCGAGACCGTACGGCCCGGAGTCCACCGCATACCCCTTCCGCTGCCGGACGACGGACTGCGGGCCGTCAACGTGTACGCGCTGGAGGGCCTGACGGAGGGACTGGTCCTGATCGACGGCGGCTGGTCGATCCCCGCGTCCCGCAAGGCACTTGAGGACGCGCTCACCGGACTCGGCCATGACCTGGGCGAGATCACCGACGTGCTGGTGACGCACATCCACCGCGACCACTACACCCAGGCCGTCGAACTGCGCAGGCTGCTGGGCTCCCGGGTCCACCTCGGCGCCGGTGAACGGCGTGGCCTGGAACTCCTCGGGGAGCTGCGCACGGACGAGCCGGTCGGCTCACTGGCCACCCTGCGCAGGGCCGGTGCCCACGAACTCGCCGAGCGGGTCGCCGGCATGTACGACGGCGACTTCGACGCCGCTGTCTGGGAGGCGCCGGACCGCTGGCTCGGATCGGAGGAACTCCGCTTCGGGGACGTGCGGTTGACGGTGGTCCCGACACCCGGCCACACCCAGGGGCATGTCGTCTACCTCGACCGGACGCGTGGACTGCTGTTCTCCGGCGACCACGTGCTGCCCCACATCACCCCGTCCATCGGCTTCGAACTCGGCGGACCCCCCCTGCCGTTGGGCGACTACCTCGACTCGCTGCACCTGATGACCACACTCGGCGACGCACGACTGCTGCCCGCGCACGGCCCGGTCGGCGACAGCATGCACGCCCGGGTCGGAGAGCTCCTCGCCCACCACGACGACCGCCTGGCCGAGATCCTGGCCGCGCTGGCCGACCGTACGCGCACCGCGTTCGAGGTGGCGGGGGAGCTGGGGTGGACCAGGCGCCGGGTCTCCTTCGCGGACCTCGGCCCCTTCGACCAGATGCTCGCCGTGAACGAGACGGCGGCGCACCTGGACGTGCTGGTGTCCCGCGGACGGGCCAGGAACAGCACGCGGAGCGACGGGGTCGACCGGTACGCGGCCGTGGCTGTCTAGGGCCGTCTGATAGGCGGCCATGGCTGTGTTTGGAGCTGTCCGGTTCGCGGCTACGGCTGTCCAGGGATGTCCGGTACGCGGCTACGGCTGTCCAGGGCTGTCCGGTCCGGCGCGCGGGGCGGGTCGCGGGCCTGGACCAGCCGGACTCAGCGCGCCGTCCAGCCGCCGTCGACGTAGAGCTCGGACCCGGTCACGAAGCTCGCGTCGTCGGAGGCGAGGAAGGCCACCGCCGCCGCCACCTCCTCGGGCATGCCGAGCCGGCCGAGCGGTGTCCCCTCGATCATCGCGTCCAACCGCGGCGTGCCGCGCCACAGTTCGCGTGAGCGGGGCGTCTCGATGAAGCCGGGGTGCAGGGAGTTCACCCGGACGCCGCGCTCGGCCCAGTGCAGCGCGGCGTTCTTGGTCATCAGACGTACGGCGCCCTTGGCCGCGTGGTACGAGAACTGGGCCCCGAAGCCGCCGACCGTCCCGAAGATCGAGGCGACGTTGACGATCGAGCCGCCGCCGGAGCGCTCGATGGAGGGACCGCCGTACTTCATGCCCAGCCAGACGCCCGTCTGGGTCACGGCGAGGACCTGTTCCCAGGAGTCCATGGTCTCGGTCTCGACCGTGTGCATGGTGGCGATACCGGCGTTGTTGACCAGCACGGACAGCTCGCCCAGTGCGGCGGTCGCGGTGGCGACGGTCTCGCGCCAGGCGGACTCGTCCGACACGTCCAGAGCCAGCCCGAGAGCACCGCCCCCGACCTCCTCGGCGAGCTTCTCGCAGGGGCCGGCGTCGAGGTCGGTGATCACCACGCTCGCGCCCTCCGCCGCGAGACGTCGTACGACGGCATCGCCGATGCCTCCCGTGGCACCGGTCACCAGAGCGGTCTTCCCGGCCAGCCTCGCTCGCATCGGGTCTCCTCACATCTCGGTGGTGCGGCGGTGGTCAGTCCCGTACGCCGAGCCAGGCGAGGGCGCCGCCGTCGATCACGTACGACGAGCCCGTGATGAACGCGGCGTCGTCGGAGGCCAGGAAGCACGCCAGCCTGGCCACTTCCTCCGGGCGTCCGAGCCGCTCCACCAACTGGGGCGCGGTCAGCTCGTGTTCGACCGCGGCACGGTCCCCGGCGGCGGCGAAGAAGTCCTGGGCGAGCGGTGTGTCGATGACACCGGGACAGAAGCAGTTGCAGCGCACCGGGGCCAGGTCGACCGCGGTGACCTTCGTCAGATGGATGACGCCGGCCTTGGTGACCCCGTACGCCGGGGCGTTGGGGAAGCCGGTGAGACCGGAGACGGACGACGTGTTGACGATGGCGGGTCCGCGCGGCGAGCGGCGCAGGTGCGGGGCGGCGAACTTGGTGGTCAGCCACACCGCCTTGAGGTTGACCTCGTAGACCGCGTCCCAGATCTCCTCGGGGAGCGAGTCGACAGCGCGGTCCCGTCCGTCCGTGAACGCGGTCTCGATCACTCCGGCGTTATTGACCAGCACATCGAGCCCCTCGAAGCGCTCCGCGGTGCGTGCGACCATGGCGGCGATGCTGTCCCGGTCCCGCAGATCGCAGACGATCACCTCGGCCCGGGCCCCGGCGGCGCGCACCAGTTCAGCCGTCTCGGCTGCGGTCTCGCCGTTCCGGTCGGCGACAGACACCGCCGAGGCGCCCTGCCGGGCCATCTCGACGGCGATCGCCCGCCCGATGCCCTGCCCGGCGCCGGTGACGAGGGAGGTCTTCCCGCCCAGGGATCCCATCACGAGGCCGCTCCCGGGTCAGCGACGGACGATCTGAACTGAACTGGGTTCATTTTAGGGAGTCTAGAGTCGGTGACCGTGTCCGACAAGGCTCGGGACGAGACCGCGCTCGGGATGCTGTGGCGCCGACCGGCTGACCCCTACGCCGGTTCGAGGCCTGGCGGTCAGGCGTGGGAGAGGGCGAAGGACAGCAGGAAGCCGCACACCGTGATGAGGCCGATCGCCAGCTGGGTGTCCTGGAACGCCTCGGGAATCATCGTGTCCGCGATCATGGCGAGGATCGCCCCCGCGGCCACCGCGGTGACGGCTGCGATCACGGCCGGGGAGAACGCGCCGACGACGGTGTACCCGAGGACCGCGGAGACGGTGCTCGCCGCGGCGATCGCCGTCCACACGCCGAAGACGTAGGCCTTGCTGCGCCCCGCCCGTTTCATGCCCGCCGAACTCGACAGGCCTTCGGGGACATTACTGAGGAACACCGCTGCCACGGTCACCAGGCTGACCGTGCCGCCGTCGAGCAGGCTGACCCCGATGGCGGCCGATTCCGGGACGCCGTCCAGCAGTGCTCCCAGTGCCAGCGCCATTCCGGAGCCGTCCTGCTGGGCCTCCGACGGCTGGGACTGGGCCGACTGGGAGCCGGAGCGTTTGCGGTGCCGGGCACCGCGGCCGGCCAGCCAGGCGTTGCCCGCCGTGTAGGCGACGGCGCCCCCGAGCGTGCCGATGACCGCCGGGGTGATGCCGGCCTCGTCGTACGCCTCACCGACCAGTTCGAAGGAGACCGCCGACAGCAGCACCCCGGCGCCGAACGCCATCACCGTGGCGATGACCTTCTGCGGCACGCGCAGGCCGTACCCGAGCACCGCGCCCAGGAGCAGCGCCGAGCCCGCCAGAAGTCCCCACAGTCCTGCCTGTACCGCTTCATTCATGCCGCTACCGGTACCCCGGAGGGGGCATGGCGTCACGGGGCCGGCCGCCCGCATCCGCAGGTCGAGGTCGAGGGTGACGTCGAGATCGGTGCCCTCGCCGCCCGTCGACTGCTCGGCCGGAGTGGAGTCGGTGGATGCCCGGCCTTACCCGGTCACGAAGGTGGTCACGCTCTGAGGGGGAAGCTGCCCGGTGAAGGAGCCGTTCGACACGGTGATCCGGCTCTGGGACGCGAGGTTCCTGCTCGCGTCCGTCAGCCAGGAGGACACGCCGGACGACGCGTTGTGCGACAGCGTGAACTGCTGGCTCACCTGCGAGGTCCCCTTGTTGACGGCGACGATGACCAGCCGGGAACCGCTCCCCTTGTACGCCGAGAGGTAGACGTTCGGCTGCGGGTTCGCGGTCACCGCGATCCGGACGTGCCCTGGGCGGACGAACTTGGAGAAGTGCGCCATGGCGGCACCGCGCTTGCTGATCCGCCCGTCCTCCCGCAGGGGCCCGTAGCCGCGCCGGATGTACCACCACACGTACGCCTGGAACTCGGCGTCCACCATCGCGCGGTGTACGTGTTCCCCCACGTCCAGCGCCTGAGGCCAGAGATCGGCCGAGTCGCTGCTGTTGGGGTAGTAGACCTCGGTCATCCACAGCTCCTTGCCCGCGCCCTTCTGTTTGAAGAGGGGGTAGGGAAAGTTCTGGAACGAGGTGCCGTAGAGGTGCGCCCCGAGAATGTCCAGGTTGGCGAGGGCCGCGGGGTCGTTGAGGATCGGGTCCGAGAAGCTCTTGACGTACTGGAAGGACTCCGGGGCGATGACCCTGGTGCTGATCGAGCCGGCGTTCTCCCGCAGGAACCTGGTCATCTCCGCCGGGGTCCACCAGGTCCAGTCGTGGGCGTAGTCGGGCTCGTTCTGCACGGAGACGGCGTACAGGTTCACGCCGTTGCTCCGCATGAAGGCGACGAAGTCGTTCAGGTGCTGGGCGTAGGCGCCGTACATGTCGTACCGGAGTCGTTTCGCGTCCGTCTGCTGGCCGTGGACGAAGGTCTCGACCATCTGGGCGGGGGGATTCCACGGGGACGCGAAGACCGTGGCCCCGAGCTCGACGGCCCGCTTCGCGGTCGCGACCTCGCGGCTCCAGTTCGCGCGGTCCTCCGAGACGAAAATTCTCAGTACGGAGAACCCGAGCTGCCCTTCACCGTTCCCGAACGCCGTGTCCCGCTGGGCGGATGTCAGGTCACCGATCCACAGCGGGTGGTTCATGCCGCCGAATCCCCGGATCGTCTGCCGGGTCGCCGACGGGTCGACCGTCACGGCGGCCGCCGCCGGGGACGATGTCAGGGGCGCACCCAGCGCCGGGGGCGCGGCTGCGAGGACCGGTAGGGCGCTCATGGTCGCCAGGACGGCCCGACGACTCGGTAACTGCGGCCCTGTGGTGCCGGAACCACTCCGGTGCGATGACATTGCTCCTCCTTCAGGACGTGGCGCTGATGTGTGCTTGCTCGTCGGCCTTTCGCTGACTCGGCGTCGTTCCGCTTGCGTGACCGTCCCGGTCGGGCGCCGCGGGTATCTGTCTGCACTTGCCAGGTCTTCACTCGCGGGCGAAAAGTTTCGGTACACCGCCCCAGTCACGTGCCCGGGAGGAGACGGCATAGGTGCGTCGCGCGGGCGGGGTGGTGCGAACAGACCCTCAAAACCCATGAGGACGACTCTTCTTGAGGGCTTTGAGACGTACGGGAGCGCTCCCCTTCATCGAATGATTCGATGTCCTGACCGATCGTGTGGCGGTGCAGGGACCGTAGGAGCACCCCCTCCCACAGTCAAGACGTCGGGGAACCCTTGGCCTGTCGGCGATGGCCCTGCGGCACGGTCAGCGGTCCGCGGGGCATTCGGCGGTTTCCGCTTCCTGGACGGCCGCCGGTGTGAGCGTCACACAGACGACGGTCACCGGTCAGCGGCCCCCTCGCGCCACCCTGGCCAGTCAGGAGGCGGACTGTCTGTCTCATGCCCGTCGAGTTCAGCTGCGTCGGGCTTCTCGAACAGCGTCCTCCGGTCGGCCGGGGGTCCGCTCCGGTCGATCGTCGGCGGCTAGCGGCCCGTGCCGGGGCGGGACGAGGCGGTGGGCTCCCGTGGTTCCCGCCCCTCCGCCCGCAGCGGATCGTGCGAAGCCCTGTGGCTCGGCCTGGGTGAGCCCTCGGCCTCGGTCGTCCTCTTGGGGTGGGATCGGGGGACGACGTCCTGCGGGAACGTGAGCTGGTCGTTCATCCAGGTCAGTGCGGCGGGCATCTCGCGCACCCAGGTGGGGAAGTTGTGGCTGCCGTTCTCCGGCAGTATGGACACGACCCGCATGGGCGCCTTGACGGCGTGGATGAAGGCCTGGGTCTGCGGGTACCCCTTCTCGCCGTGCTTGCTGTTGGCGACCAGGACCGAGACCTGGGGAGCGGGCAGGTGCTTCAGACGCCACATCAGGTCGTGTCCGTCGATGCGGGCCTGACGCCCCGGGCCCGAGCCGAAGAGGTTGCCGGTCGTGGGATCGTCCTTGACCCTGTAGTCGGGGGAGAGGGCGGCGGCCGTGGTGTAGATCCCGGGGTTGCGCATGGTGAGCTGGAGGGCGCAACTGCCGCCCGAGGAGTACCCCATGACTCCCCAGGCACTGGCGTAGTGGCCCGCCCGGTAGACGGACCTGATCGCCTGCGGCAGATCCTTCGCCAGGAACGTCTCGGTCTGCGGCCCACCGGGGACGTTCACGCACTCGGTGTCGCGCGGCGGAGCGATCGTGGGCCGGATCATCACCACGATCGTCGGCTGCATCTTGCCCTGGCGCTCCAGTGCCGCCGCGGTCTGCGAGACGCGCAGATGCTGCGCGAGATTGAAGATGCTGCCCGGATAGCCGCTGAGCGCGACGATCACCGGGAAACGCATACGGTGGTACGCCGGCTGGAAGTACTGCGGCGGCAGATAGACGAACGCCGGATCGACCACGCCGGTACGACGACCGATGATCTTCACGGATTCGACCCGCCCGGTCACCTCGGGACGCCCGTCGGGAAGCCCGGAGACCTGGCTCAACTGCTGGTTGCCGGCGGGCTGTACGAGCGAGCCGTGGACGTCGCTGACGCCGGTCACCGTGTCCCCGCCCGGGCCGGCTGCCTGTGTCACGCCGACGGGTTCGGTGTCGACGTCGCCGAAGAGCTCCTTCCAGGAGCCGAAGAACTGGTACGAGGAGTTCACCCCGCACGCGAAGGCCGCGACGATCATGACCTGGGTCACGCCGATGGCCCCCAGCCGCCCCAGTACGTGCCACAGCCCCGGTTTCGCGAAGCGAGGCCACACCCAGACCAGCAACCCCACACACAGGGCGGCCAACGCCACCAACGTGTATACGGTCGTTCGACTGGTCAAACCCATGTCAGTCCCTGACTTTCCTGGCCGTGCAAGGTTCCTATGCACAGAAGGAGGGACAAAAGGCCATCGAAGTTCCGTGGAAAGCGTCCTGTGTGAGTACTACAGGCAAACATCACCCATCTGGCCGCAACGCTTCGCTGTGCGGCACGCCCTCGATCCACCGGGCGGGTCATGGCACGGATAACCTGCGCGGATGGGGCGGATGAAGCGGGTGGAGCGGATGCGGCGGGCCGCCGGTGCGGTCGTCGGCTCGGCGGTGGGGGACGCCCTGGGTGCCCCGTTCGAGTTCGGTCCCGAGGGGGCGTTCTCCGCGCGGTTTCCCGCGCCCGGTGCCGGTGGCGAGATGTGCGGAGGCGGTGGCTGGGACCCCGGCGAGGCCACGGACGACACGCAGATGGCGGTCCTGGTCGCCCAGTCGCTGCTGGAGCGGGGCGGACTGGATCTGGCGGACATCTTCGCCCGCTTCCAGCGGTGGGCGGCGGCAGACCCGAAGGACATCGGCCTCCAGACCGAGGACGTCCTGACCAACGGCATGCCCTGGGACCTCGCCGCCGCGATTCACTTCCAGGTCAACCTAAGAGCCGCGGGAAACGGCTCCCTGATGCGGGCGTCGACCTCCGCGGTCCACTTCGCGGCCGCCGGGCAGGAAGCAACCATGGACGCGGCTCGCCGCCTTGCTGCGCTCACCCACGGTGACCGTGCGGCCTGGGAAGGCACCGCGATCTTCCACGAACTCATCCGTGTCACGTTGGACGACGCCGACCCCCTCGCCGCGCTGCCGGACATCCTGGCTCTTGTCCATCCGGACCACCGGGATCGCTACGCCACGGTCCTCGCGCCCGACTGGCACCCCGATCAGGCGACCGAGTTCAACGGTGCCGTCTGGCCCTGCCTGGGCTCCGCGGTCTGGGCCCTGCGCACCACCACCGGCTTCGAGGACGCGATCCGCGCGGCGATCGACCTCGGCGGTGACACGGACACCGTCGCCGCGGTGACCGGAGGCCTCGCGGGGGCGTACTACGGGCTGGACGCAATTCCCGCCCGCTGGACCGAGCCGCTCCATGTCCCCCTTCCGGGCTTCGACGGGCGGGTGCTGCGCCTGGCGGATCTGCTCCAGCTTGCAGGCCGCCTCGGAGCTTGATCGAACCTTTATGGGCCGTAGCGCTGTGCCCTGCTCCGGCGGACGACGGACGTCGGTGCCGTTCAGGTCGCGCTCCCGTCGCTCTGACGCATCGTCTGCTCCGGCCGCCGTTGTCCCGCGTGCCCGTACGCGTGCGTGCCTGTTGGCGCGGACCGTCTACGGGTGCGTGCTCAATCCGTCGAGGACAAGCGCGAGCATGCGGGGGGCCCTGTCCTCGGGAGCGGAGGGCGCGCGCCAGAGTGCGCCGGTGAGCTGGAGGAAGTCGCCGGGATCGGCGTCCGCGCGGATGCTTCCGTCCTTCTTGCCGGCGTCGAGGAGCTCCGTGATCGCGGCGATGACGGGGCCGTAGGTCTGCTCGCTGATCGCCTGGTGCGCGCCGGGGCTGAGCGCGTCGCCGAGGCCGTGTTTCTTGCGCATCGCCTCGACGAGGTCGGTGGTCCAGTGGCGGAGCGCTTCGAGGGGCGGATGCCGGGCCAGCAGGACGGGCACGGTGGCGATGATGCGCGCCACTTCGTCCTGGTAGACGGCCAGCACCAGTGCCTCGCGGGTGGGGAAGTTGCGGTACAGGGTGCCCGCGCCGACCCCGGCGCGCTGGGCGATCTGGTTCATCGAGGCGGCGCCGTCCTCGGAGAAGGCCTCCCGGGCGGCGGCGAGGATGCGAGCCCGGTTCTCGCGGGCGTCGGAGCGGACCACAGGATCTCCCCTTGCTAAGTGGAGAACTCTCCACTAAGTTATCCGGAGAGTTCTCCACTAAATGTAGAGGGGCATCATGCAGTACATCAAGCTCGGCACGACCGGCCTGGACGTGTCGCCGATCGCGATCGGAGCGATGAGCTACGGCGAGCCCGACCGCGGGCATCCCGTCTGGTCGCAGGGCGAGCAGGAGGCGCGGCCGCTCGTCCGGCACGCACTGGAGAAGGGGATCAACTTCTTCGACACCGCGAACATGTACTCGAACGGTTCGAGTGAGGAGATCCTCGGCCGGGCCCTCAAGGACTTCGCCGACCGGGACGCCGTGGTGATCGCGACGAAACTGCGGCATCCGATGCGGCTGGGGCCGAACGGCCGGGGACTGTCCCGCAAGGCGATCATGACCGAGGTCGACCACTCGCTGCGCCGGCTCGGCACCGACTACATCGACCTGTACCAGATTCACCGCAACGACCACTCCACCCCCTGGGAGGAGACGCTCGAAGCGCTCAGTGACCTCGTGAAGGCGGGCAAGGTCCGCTATCTGGGCGCGTCCTCCATGCACGCCTGGGAGTTCGCGAAGGCTCTGAACCTCCAGAAGCAGCACGGCTGGGCACGGTTCGTGTCGATGCAGAACCACTACAACCTCCTCGCTCGGGAGGAGGAGCGCGAGATGATCCCGCTGTGCCTGGACGAGGGAGTCGGCACGGTCATCTGGTCGCCGCTCGCCCGCGGCCGCCTCGCCCGTGGGTGGGACGACGCCCGCACGACGGCACGCTCGGAGACGGACGGCGCCTTCGCCGACCTCCTCTACTCGCCCGAGCAGGAGGCCTCCAACCGAGCGATCGTCGACGCGGTCGGGCAGGTCGCGGACGCGCACGGCGTCAGCCGCGCACAGATCGCGCTCGCCTGGCTGCGCCACCAGCCGGTCGTCACCGCGCCCCTGGTGGGCGCCGGCTCGACGCGCCAGATCGACGAGGCCGTGGCCTCGCTCGACGTCGAACTCACCGACGACGAGGTGCGCGCCCTGGAGGCTCCCTACACCCCTCGGCACGACTGGCAGGGCGTCTCGGACGAAGCCGAGCTGGAGGCCATCCGCCGCCGCGTCCCCGGCATGGCGCTCGCATGAGCCCGCTCAATCGGCCGCAGCACGGCCGCCGCACGGCGGCGTCATCCGACGTTGCGCCGACACCACTCCACTCACACGTCACGACCTGAGGAGACACGGATGACACGGGTACTGGTCACCGGCGGGACAGGGTTCATCGGGAGCTGGTGCGTCCTGGCCCTGCTCGATGCCGGGCACACCGTCCGCACCACGGTCCGCGACCCGCGGCGCGAGCCCGCACTGCGCTCCTGGCTGCAGGCGGCCGCACCGTTCGACGACGACCGTCTCACGGTCGTTCAAGCCGACCTGGAACAGCCTCAAGGCTGGGACGAAGCCGTCGCCGACTGCGACTTCGTCCTTCACGTCGCCTCACCGACGCTACGTCAGGAACAGGCCACCGAGGACGAGTTGGTGGTCCCCGCACGGGAGGGCGTCCTGAGGGTACTGCGTGCCGCCCGCGACGCCGGCGTGCGACGGGTCGTCCTGACGAGCGCCTTCGGTGCCATCGGTATCGGGCACCCGCCCCGCTCGACCCCCTTCACGGAGGAGGACTGGACCGACCTCGACAGCGACATCCCGCCCTATCAGCGCTCCAAGACACTGGCCGAGCGCGCGGCCTGGAAGTTCGTCGAGGAAGAAGGCGGCGGACTGGAACTGGCGACGGTGCACCCGGTGGGAGTCCTCGGTCCCCTGCTCGGCCCGGACGACCCCCCCTCCCTGCGCCTGGTACGCAGAATGCTCGAAGGACGGGTCCCCGCGTGTCCCCCGTTCGGGATGGGCTACGTCGACGTACGGGACGTCGCGGATCTGCATCTGCGTGCGATGACCTCGCCGAAAGCGGCGGGCGAGCGTTTCCTTGCCATCGCTGGGCACAGCATGCGGGTCGTGGACATCGCACGCACGCTGCACGACCGCCTGGGGGAGCGCGCCGCGAAGGCACCGACCCGTGAACTGCCGGTCTGGCTCACCCGGGCGCTCGGCCTGGTGAACCCGGAGCTGCGACTGCTACGGCACCAACTCGGCCGCGACCTCGACGCCACGAGCGCCAAGGCGGAACAGCTTCTGGAATGGCGGCCCCGCCCCATCGAGGACACCATCGCGGACACCGCCGAGAGCCTCCTGGCCCACGGCATCGGCAACTGACGGTCCGACGACAGAGGGGGACCGGCACGAGGCGCCTCGTGGCGGGTGGGCCGGGTCGGCTACGCCGCGTTCTTGGTCCTGCACCTCACCGACACCCGCTCCCGCCGAGGCGCGCCGGTGCTGGAGGCCGTCAAGCTCGCCGGCAGCACGGCAATGCCGAGGGGCTTCCTCTAGAGGGGCGAGAGGTTCTGTCACTCGTACGCCTCGCGGCGGTGCATGATCCCCGATCCCGCCATCCTGGTCAGCGGGTACGCGATCCGCGGGCATCGGTGTCAGCTCGCAGACGATGTAGAACTGCACCCATGTTCCAGTGCGAGCGCGGCGGGTTCCTCCCCCGCGACAGGGCACGCTCTCGCGGCGACGGGGTCCGCCCGCCTTCGGAGTTCTGGGAGTTCCCAACGCCAAGATCGGAAGTGTCTGGAGATCCGCCTTGCCGCTCTTCGTCAACAGGTCGAAGAGCGACAGCGAGGACGGTGACAACAAACTGCAACGTGAACTCCACACAACGGGGCCCGGTTCACTCAGCAGGTGCCCTGTGAATACGCACTCGACATGAAGTGACCCTTGGTTGCCGGAGCGCATCGGCGGTGGTTGGCCATGGCGACGGGGCACCGTGATCCGAAACCCGTTACCCTCGGCCAGCTCCGTGCGTCAGGATGTGCGCATGACAGGAAACGCGCGTGCTCTGCTCCCCCTGGTCCTGCTGTCGGCGCTGCTCGCGGCATGTGGCGCGGACAAGCCGGACAAGGAGGCGGGCACGGCTGAGACGGCCGCCGGGCTCGATGCCGCTGCCCGGGGCTGGGGGGTGGCCCCCGACCTCGTCTACGTCACCGAGGTCTCCGGCTTCACCGTGTTCCCGGCGTCTGTCGGCGTCTATGAGGACGACATGTTCGTCGCCGCGTACCGGTCCGACAAGGCCCGCTTCGGACTCTTCGTGGACCGCGACACCCTGACCGCCGAGAACTGCACCGAGCAGCCGCTGGGCGAGGTGACCGACGAGCAGGTCACGTGTGAGCGTGACGGTGAGGCCTGGTATCGCACGGCAGGCGCGTCCCAGGAGTACGCGGTGCCCCGTGACGGCGTGGTTGTCCGGCTCATCGCCGACGTGGACAAGGTCGACCGTGCAGTTCTGCGCAAGGCGGCCGAGGCGGTCCACCGCCCCGACGACGCCGAACTGGCAGCCCTCCTGTCGGACAGCGCGGGCACGGACGCCCGTCTCTCGCTCACCTCCTGAGGCACCGCAACTCCCCTGTGCGGAAAGGGCGTTGCGGCGCTCGTCGCAGGGCCCCGCACCAGGGGCCCACGCGGTCAGCAGGTGGAGTTGGTCTGGGTCAGCAGTCCCAGCCGCCAGGGCAGGCTGTTGTAGTCACCGCCGGCGTTGGGATCCTTCCCCTGGTACAGGTACTGGAGCCGGCAGGCCGGGATCGTGAGCGTCTGGTCGTAACCCGCGCGGATCATCTCGCCGTGACTGATGTCCCGGCTCCAAGTACCGGAGGGGAAGGTCACGTTGTTCGACCTGGCGAAGGGGTTGCTCTCGGACGCGGCCAGGGGTGACCACGTGCCGGCGAGGCTGCTCGCCGTCCAGGAGCGGAAGTAGCGCCGGCCGTCCGAGCCGATCGCCTCCACCAGCAGGAGGTACTGGTTGCTGCCCTGCACCTTGTACACATTGCTCGCTTCGAACAGGGCGTACTTGGAGTCCTGAGCCGCGATGACCGTGTTGGTGAAGCCGTTCGGGAACTGGCCGACGGTCGTCTGGGAGCGGTAGAGATGGCCGTTGTCGTCCGAGGAGAACAGGTAGCAGTTGGCGCTGTCGCAGATCACCCACATGTCGACCCAGTAGCCGTTGCCGATGTTCTGCCGGATGATCTCCGGCATCGAGGAGTAGAAGTTCCTCGGAGCGCTCCACCCGTTGGGGTTGCTGATGTCGGGGTTCGTCGAGTACGACGCGTTACCGGTCTGGTAGACGAGGTACCACAAGCGTTGCGGGGCGTTGTAGAAGACCTGCGGCGCGGCCCGGTACCCGGTGCCGATGGCGGTGCGGTCCAGGTAGTGGTGCGTGGCCGAACCCGCCTGGGACCAGTCGGAGAAGCTCAGGTACACCAGGTTGTACCCGGAGGCGTTCGCGGTGCTCGCGAACACGTGGTACTTGCCGTTGTAGTACACGACCGACGGATCCTTGATCCCGGCGATGTTGTGGGTGGCGTCCGACTTGGGCGCGATCAGCGCTCCGCTCGAACTCCAGCGGAAGGAGGAGGGGAGCGCGGCCGCGGCCCGTGTCGACCGGGCGACCGTCCGCTGTACCGCCGCACTGCCGCCCATCGCGGTGAGCGTTGACTGATAGGCGGCCTTCTTGTTGCCGTTCCGGTCGAACAGCAGCGGGTTCTCGCCGCTGCGCCAGGAGTCGCTGTCGCGGATGCCCCAGACGGTGATGCCGGTGCACCGGGCCACGTTCAGACAGGCCCGCACGGTGTTCGCGTACGCGGTCGTGGGCGCCTGCGCGATGTCCAGTTCGGTGATCTGGACGTCCACGCCGAGCGCGGCGAAGTTCGACAGGGTCGTCTGGAAACTGGACGGCGGTCCGCCCGCCCCGAAGTGGGACTGGAGGCCGACGCAGTCGATGGGCACGCCGCGCGCCTTGAAGTCGCGCACCATGCGGTAGACGCCCTGCGTCTTGGCGTCGCTCCAGTTCTCGATGTTGTAGTCGTTGTAGCAGAGCTTGGCCGCGGGGTCGGCCGACCGCGCGGTGCGGAAGGCCTGCTCGATGAAGCCGGTGCCCAGCACGTCCCGGAAGACCGAGCTGCGCAGCTGACCGCTGCCGCCGTCGGCGAAGGCCTCGTTGACCACGTCCCAGGAGTGGATCCTGCCCTTGTAGTGGTTCATCACCTGGGTGATGTGGTTGTTCATGACACTGCTCAGGGTGTTGGCGTCCCTGATCGAGCTGACCCAGGACGGCAGTTGCTGGTGCCAGACCAGCGTGTGCCCGCGCAGGCGCTGCCCTCGGGACGCGGCCCGGTTGGCGATCTGGTCGCCGGGGCCGAAGGTGAACTGGCCGCGAGAGCGCTCGACGGTGTCCCACTTCATCTCGTTCTCGGGCGTGACGGAGTTGAACTCGCGGTCCAGGATGCCGGTGTACGTGCCGTCGCCGAGGCGCCCCGCCGCGACGGCGGTGCCGAAGTACCGTCCGGACTGGGCCGCCTGGGCGCCCAGCGTGGAGGCGCGCACGCCGTCGGGTGCGGCGCTCGCGGCGCCGGGGGTGACCAGGGCGGCGAGGGCCACCAGGGGTAATACCGAGGCTCGGCGACAGCCGAGCCGCTTGAGCGCGTTCATGAGACTCCTCGTACGTGCGGGTGGGGGGTTGCGCTGTGCGATCAAGGGACGTCGAGGGGACGTAGAGGGGACGGGGTCAGGGCGTCGACAGCTCGAACCGCGGGACGCGCACCGCGCCGCCGAGCGCCTGGGCGGCGTGGTTGAAGAGGGCGAATCGGTAGCCCATGAAGAAGCGCCAGTCGTTGCCCAGGGAGAAGTCGGGCCCGAGGCGGGTGAAGCGGGTGCCGTCGGTGCTGTAGGAGAAGGTGCCGGGGCGTGCCGCGCCGGGGCGGATGTCCGCGGTCGCGCGCAGCCACACGGTGCCCGTCGGCGCGGCCGCGCTCGCGACTTCGGTGCCGGTGCCCGTCGTATTCCAACTGCCGTCCATGGACAGCCCGTTGACCATGACCACGCGTGTCGTGCCGCCGTCGCGCTTGAGGCCGATCCATGCGGAGGAGTCACGCAGCAGCGCGAGTCCCGCGCGGTCGCCGTCGCGCATCGCGGTGTGGTCGAGCTGGACGGTGGCGGTGGAGGTGGGTCCCTGGATGCGGTGCGTGAGGGTGTTGCGGGCCCAGTACAGGTCGTTGGTGACGGTCGCGGTCCGCAGCGTCAGGCCGTTGCCGGCGGACCACTTGGTGTTGTCCGGGTTGTGGTTCCACTCCCACCTCGGCTTGAGGGCCGTGCCGTCGAAGGTGTCCACGCCGGTCATGGGAGTGACCGGCCGGGGCGGAGCGGGCACGTCCGGGCTCGGATACGACGCGCCCCAGGCGCCGTTGACCAGTTGGACGACGGGCCAGCCGTCCGAGGTCCAGGTGATCGGTGCGAGCACCGGCACCCGGCCGCCGGGGTAGGCGTCCACGAAAGCCATGTAGTACCAGGCGCCGCTCTGCGTCTGCACGAGCCCGCCCTGGTGCGGGACACCGCCGCCGGGGATCGGCCCGCGCAGGTCCAGCAGGACCTGTCGCATCGCGTACGGGCCGAAGGGGCCGCCCGACGACTTCAGGACGTACTGGCCGTTGGCCGGGCGGGTCAGGAAGATGTAGTACTGCCCGTTGATCCGGTAGAAGCGCGAGCCCTCGAGGGTGCCGACGCTCGACGGTGTGGTGAACACCTGCTGGGTGCGGACCTGGTTGCGACCGTCGGGGGAGAGCTGGGCCACGCTGATGGTGCTGTTCCCGTACGCCACGTACAGGGTGTCGTCGGTGTCGACGAGCAGTCCGGCGTCGTAGTACGGGGTGCTGATCGTGGTCAGTCTGTTCCACGGCCCCTCGACGGCGGTCGCGGTGTAGACGTACGTCCTGGCGAAGTCGATCTGGCCGAGCCAATAGAAGGTCCTGTTGCTAGGGCGGTAGGCCAGTGACGACGCCCAGATCCCTCTGACGTAGCCGCGTCCGCCGTTCAGGTCGTACTTGGCGCCGAAGTCGAGGACGGGCACCGAGTGACCGGCGATCTCCCAGTTCACGAGGTCGTACGACCGCAGGACGGGCGCGCCCGGGGAGTAGTGCATCGTCGACGCCGACGCGTAGTAGGTGGCGCCGACGCGGATGATGTCGATGTCCGCGAAGTCCTGCCAGACGACCGGGTTCGTGTACGACGCGGCCGCGGGGGCCGGTCCTCGCGCGGGCGCCAGGAAGGCGCCGGCTACCAGGCCACCGGCGGCGGCCAGGGCATGGCGGCGATCCATATATTGGCGAGGGCATGACATATCCATGTGTCGTTCTCTCTGCGAGGGAGCGCGGTGGGGGCGGGCTGAGCCTGCTCGTTCGAGAGTGCGAACACCGACTGGTGTGGTGAACAACCAGGATGGTAGGAGGTCGACACATCCCGTCAATACCCTTCGCATGATTCGTAGTTGAGAGCGAAAGCTTTCGGGTATCCGTGGCTTCCGGGATGCGGTCCTCTCTCCGGAGAGTGTTGACATGTTCAGCTCGATCTCTAACATCCGTACGGCTGACCATCCGGAATCCCGTCGAAATTTCGAACTTCCGACGAGAGGTCCCTCCATGGCATTGCCCAGACCCGTGCACCGGCCATCCGCTGTCTGTCGTTGAAAGGAGAGCACGGTGCCCCGACCCTCACACGGACGACTGTTCAGAATCCTCGCGGCCATCACGCTGGCGGTCACCGCGTCCCTGACGGTCTCCGCCCCCGCCTCGGCCGCCCCCGGCAGCCCCGCCCTCACCCCGCCCCTGGGCTGGAACAGCTGGAACAGCTTCGGGTGCGGGATCACCGAGGCGCAGGTCCGCCAGGCCGCCGACGCCATGGTGTCGTCGGGCATGCGGGACGCCGGCTACCGGTACGTCGTGGTCGACGACTGCTGGTTCGACCCGCAGCGCGACACGGCGGGCAACCTGCGGGCCAACGCGACCAAGTTCCCCGGCGGGATGAAGGCGCTCGGGGACTACATCCACGCCAAGGGCCTGAAGTTCGGCATCTACCAGGTGCCGGGCGAACGCACCTGCGCCCAGACCACCGGCGCCTATCCCGGCTCCACGGGCAGCCTGGGACACGAGGCTCAGGACGCCGCCACGTTCGCGTCCTGGGGCGTCGACTACCTCAAGTACGACTGGTGCTCCTCCAGCGGCACCCGCGACGAACAGGTCGCACGGTTCACGCTGATGCGGGACGCCCTGCGGGCCACCGGACGGCCGATCGTCTACAGCATCAACCCCAACAGCTTCCACGCCATCACCGGCGCCACCTACGACTGGGGCCAGGTCGCCGACCTGTGGCGGACGACCGAGGACCTGCTCGACATCTGGCAGAACGGCAACACCAACAGCTACCCCATGGGCGTCGGCAACGTCCTGGACATCACCGCACCGCTGGCGGCGCAGGCCGGCCCCGGACACTGGAACGACCCCGACATGCTGGTCGTGGGCCGCCCCGGCCTGTCCCTGACGGAGTCCCGCGCGCACTTCGCCCTGTGGGCGCTGATGGCCGCACCGCTCATGGCGGGCAACGACATCCGCACCATGTCGGCCGATGTGAGCGCGATCCTGCGCAACCCCCGACTGCTGGCCGTGAACCAGGATCCGCTGGGCGCCGGCGGACGCCGCGTACGCGACGACGGCAACGTCGAGATCTTCGCCAAGCCCCTCTCCGACGGCTCGGTCGCCGTGGGTCTGTTCAACCGGGGCGGCGGGACCGCGACCGTCTCCACCACGGCCGCACAAGTGGGGCTGTCCGGCGGGTCGTTCACACTCACCGACCTGTGGACCGGCACCACCTCCACCACCTCCGGGCAGATCTCGGCGAGCGTACCCGCGCACGGCGTGGCCGCCTTCCGGGTGACCGGCGGCAGCCAACTCGCCGCCACCACCGCCCGATTGCGCGGCAACGCCTCCGGCCGCTGCGCGGACGTGGACAACGCCTCCACCGCCGCCGGGGCCACGGTGCTGCTCTGGGACTGCCACACCGCCGCCAACCAGCTGTGGACCACCTGGGCCGGAGGCGAGATCCGCGTCTACGGCGACAAGTGCCTGGACGCCTACAACCAGGGAACCGCCGACGGCACCCGGGTCATCACCTGGCCCTGCAACGGCCAGGACAACCAGAAATGGACCGTCGGCTCCGACGGGACGATCCGCAACGTCCATGCGGGACTGTGCCTCGACACCGACCGGTCCGGCACCGCCAACGGCACCGCTCTCCTCCTGCGGACCTGCAACGGCCAGACCGGCCAGAAGTGGAGCCGTGCGTGAGCCGGCTCGACATCTTTCCCACACCCCCCACCTGAAGGGCAATTGCGCGATGAAAAGGACAAGAGCTCTGTTATGGCCCGCCCTGGTCGCCGTGCTGGTCGTCCTGAGCCTGGGCGGCACCGCGCTGGGCCGTGGCCAGGCCACCACCGGGCTCGCACCCGCCGCCGCGAGCCCCGGCTGCGGCAAGGCACCCACCCTGACGAGCGGCACGTACACGATCCAGAGCGGCGGCAAGAACCGCACCTTCATCCTGAAGATCCCGGACGGCTACGACCGCAACCGCGCCTACCGGCTGATCTTCGGATTCCACTGGCTGGGCGGCACCTCCACCGACGTCGCCACGGGCCGCACGGTGGAGACGGGCACCTGGGCCTACTACGGACTCCAGCGACTGGCGAACAACAGCGCCGTCTTCGTCGCACCACAGGGCCTCAACAACGGCTGGGCCAACTCCGGCGGCGAGGACGTCACCTTCGTCGACGACATGATCCGCCGCATCGAGAGCGACCTGTGCGTCGACACCACGCAGCGCTTCGCGCTCGGCTTCAGCTACGGCGCCGCCATGTCGTACGCCCTCGCATGCAGCCGGGCCACGGTCTTCCGTGCGGTCGCCGTGCAGAGCGGCGGACAGCTCAGCGGGTGCAGCGGCGGCACTCAGCCCATCGCCTACCTCGGAGTGCACGGACTCAGGGACAACGTCCTCGGTATCGCCGGGGGACGGTCGCTGCGGGACAGGTTCGTCAGGAACAACGGCTGCACTCCGCAGAACCCGCCCGAGCCCGCCCAGGGCAGCCTGACGCACCGGGTCACCACGTATGCGGGCTGCTCGGCCGGACATCCGGTCGCCTGGGCCGCCTTCGACGAGGGACACATCGCCGCTCCGCAGGACGGGGCTCCAGGTGACAGCGGCAGGAGCTGGGTGCCGGGTGAGGTGTGGAAGTTCTTCACGCAGTTCCAGAGCTCCGACCCGTCACCGGGAACCGCCGGCTGCCGCGTCACCGACACGGTCAGCGCGTGGAACAGCGGACTGACCTCGGACATCACCATCACCAACACCGGACCCGGCCCGATCGACGGCTGGTCCCTGCGCTTCACCCTGCCCGGCGGCCAGTCCATCACCTCGGGCTGGAACGCGGACTACTCGCCCGCCTCCGGTGAGGTGACGGCCAGAAACCTCGCCCACAACGCCACCATCGCACCGGGCGCCTCGGTCAGCATCGGCTTCCAGGCCACGCACACCGGCGGCACCGCCGCGCCCACGGCCTTCACCCTCAACGGCACCACCTGTGCGGTCGCGGGTAGTTGACCGCCGGCGCGCCTATTCGTCCAGGAATCGATACGCCGGGCTCGCGGCCTGGACCCTCACCGTGCCGTCGCGAACCTGCCACTCGCTCATGCCGTCGACTTCGTGACTGACGACGAACAGGCCGGTGATCAGGTCGTTGTCGTCGTCCGAGGCGGGAATCCGGGCCACGCTCCGCAGTCGGTCGAGGAACCAGCCGACCGACTGCGAGCGCATCTCGGCGCCGTAGAACACCCAGTTGGCGAAGTTGTACTGCCTGGGCGGAAAGGCCCAGCCACCGCTGTACGTATGGTCGGCATCGTCGGCCTGGACGATCTCCCTGACCTGACCGAGCTGCCGATCATCACACTCCAGCCAACCTCTGACCCGAACGAAGACACCCACGACGATCGGCCCCCTCTTCATTCCGGTTGCAGGTCCAGGGCACGGCAGAGGGCTGCGGTGACAGGGGTGGTGTAGTCACGTTGGTGCAGGGGTGTCCAAGGGCGGCCAGATGGAGGGACTTGCGTTCAGCGACCGGAGAGGGGTCGTGACCGAAGGAGGCCCAGCCGTCGCCGTCGAGGACCTCAAGCCAGTCGCGCCGCTCGTCCAGCCCGTTGCAGCAGCCGGAGCCCGTGCAGGTAGCCCCCGAGCGGATCGGCGGGACGCGGCGGGCTGCCGTCCTCCTCAGGATCAATGCTGTTGGCGTCGGCGATACGCATCACGGCTGTGCCGACCTCGGCAGCGTCGAGTGCGCCGCTGAGCGGCAGAAAGCCGTACGGCATGGACTCCGCGACCGGCCAGAGAGTGAAGCCGTCCGAGGCGGAGATCTCCAGGACGGGCTGCAGAGCGATCACTCGGCAAGTCTGCGGCGCGCCTGCTCGCGGTGCACTGCAATTGCCGTCGGACGGGTAGCTTCCCGGCATGGGGGAGAGCGAGGTCGTGCCGGAGAAGGTGGCCTGGGTTCTGGTGCGGGGTGGGCGGGTGTTGGTGACGCGCAACCGCGGGGTGGACCTCTTCTACTTTCCCGGTGGGAAGCGGGAACCGGGTGAGTCCGATGACGAGACCCTGATGCGTGAGATCGACGAGGAGCTCCAGTCCCGGATCGACACCTCCACGATGACGCACGTGGGCACCTTCGAGACGCACAGGGACCATGACGGCCACCCCGAGTTCCGCATGATCTGCTACACCGCCGAGTACGAGGGCCCCTTGCTCCCCTCGCGAGAGATCGCCGAGTCGGACTGGTTCGGCTACGGCGATCGTGCGCGCGTCTCGGCGGTGGACCAGTTGGTGTTCGACATGCTGCGCGCCTCCGGCCAACTCACTTGAAGGGACGCTCAGTTACGGAGCCGCGAGCAGCCCCCGGCCCAGCCAGTCCTTCCCGTCCCGCACACCCGGCAGAGCGAAGAAGTAACCCCCGCCGGTAGGCGAGATGTAGTCGACGAGCGGCTCGTCGATCAGCCGGGTCTGCGTCGCCTCGAACTGCCGTTGGACGTCCTGCTGGTAGCAGCAGAACACCAGCCCCATGTCGAGGTTGCCGACGGAGTCGATCCCGCGGTCGTAGTTGTAGCCGCGCCGCAGGATGCGGGAGCTGTCGGTGCGGGCGGTGCGGGGATTGGCCAGCCGGATGTGCGCGTCGAGCGGGATCGCCTCGCCCTTGGGGTCCTTGGCGTAGTTCGGAATGTCGGTCTCCGTGGCGCCGTCCAGCGGCGCGCCGGTGTCCTTGCGCCGGCCGAACATCAACTCCTGCTCGCTGAGCGAGACCCGGTCCCAGAACTCCACCAGCATCCGGATGATCCGGATCACCTGGTAGCTGCCGCCCGAAGTCCAGGCGGGCTCACCGTCCCCGTCCCCGACCCACACGAGCCGGTTGGTCTCACGGGCCGAGTGAACGTCCGGGTTGGCGATGCCGTCCTTGAAACCGAGCAGATTGCGCTGGGCGCCGGTCGGCCGGGGCGCGTTCTGGAAACCGTCGATGCGCCACTTGATCTGCATGGCGCCACGCGTGTGCTTGGCGATGTCGCGCAGCGCGTGCAGCACGGTGTCCTGCCGGTCCGCACAGATCTGGAGGGACAGGTCACCGTGGCACTCGGCGGCCCGGAGGTTGTCGTTGGGGAAGGTCCGCATCGCGGTCAGCCGGCGTGGCCTGGCCTTGGCGAGGCCGTAGCGTTCGTCGAAGAGGGACGCGCCGACGCCGACCGTCACCGTCAGGCCGTCGGCGGGGACGGTCGGGCCGAGGATGCCGTTGTCGGAGGGCGGGGCGCCCACACCGAGGTCGGCTGGGGTGCCGCCGGAGGTGAGGAAGCGCGCCCGGGCGGTGATCGTGCGCAGCAGGTCGGCGAGTTCGGCGCGGCCGTCCGCGATCACGTCGAACGACACGAAGGTGGCCGCCGCCGGCGCGGGCGTGACGATCCCGGCCTGGTGGGCGCCGTGGAACGGGACCGCGGGGGAGTTCTCCGTCCGCGTGGCCGCCTGCGCGGTGCCCCCGCTCTCGGCGAGCGCGAGACCGCCGCCGGCCAGCACTGCCCCGGCCGCCCCGGCGCCCAGGGCCGTCTTCACGAAGGAACGGCGGCCGGCACCGACGGGACAACCACCCTGCGGGGCGGGGGATTCGGCGGACGGCATGGGGGTGTTCCCTTCGCTCGGTGCGGAGTTGTCGTGGCGGGTGCTCATCAGGCGGACTTCCGGATCTCCAACAGGTCCGGAACCGGGGAGAGGTCCTCCAGGAGTTGCCCGGTGGCTCCGTCCACCCGGGCCCGTGCGGTGGCGTCGAGCTGAGTGACAGGGGTCCATGCGTCGCCGTGCCGGGCCGCGTCGAGGAGCGCCTGAAGACGGGCGATGTCGGCGTCGACCGTCGGCAGCAGGCGCGGCGCACGCGTGGTGAGCAGCGGCCTGAGTACGGCGATCAGCTCGCGCGTGCCGGCGAGATTGGCGTCGGCGGTGGCGAGGTTGGTGCCGCTGCCCTCGTCGGTGTCTCCGGTCAGTTCGAACTGGAGGGTGTTCTCGAGGATCTCGTGGGCGCGCAGCGGCAGGTCGGAGGGGTCGAAGTCCTGCTGCGGGAAGGCTTGTTGGAGTCCTGCGGCTTCCGTGGCGAGCTGCTGGGCCGGAGCGGTGAGCGAGGCCGCGGACTCGCCGTGCCACAGGCCGTACTCGACGCGGTGGAAGCCGGCGAAGTCCTTGCCGTGCACGCCGCCCGGCAGCCCGTCGGCCCTGCCGTTGATCTTCTGGTCGAAGTCCTCGAAGGTGCCGTAGGCGGCGCCGAGGGAGGAGTAGGTGAGGTGCGCGGTGAGCCAGTCGCCGCGCGCCTTGCCGAGGTGCCCGCCCTTGATGTCGGCGGCGAGGACGCGGGTCTGCCCGACGAGTGTTGCGAGGCCCTTGTCGACGTACGACCTGTACTGCCGGAGCGGGCCGGAGAGATCCTGCTCGGAGACCGGGACCACCGCCTGCGAGGTGCTCCCGCCGCTGACCCGGACCGCCTTGGAGGTCACCGCCGTCCCGCTGCTGGGCACGCACCGCCACGCGTACGTCCCGCCCGCGACGGTGGCGACCAGAGCCCGGGTGGTGCCGGGCGCCAGGCCCTCGACCTCGCCGTAGACGGCGTTGGTCGCCGGATCGACGAGGTACACCTCGGACGTCTTGTCGCCGGTGTTGTGCATCTGGAAGGTCTGCCGACCCGGCTTGGGCGCGCTGAACCCCTTGCCGCACTCCTTCTCGGAGACCGCCACGGTCTCGGCGGCGGCCGGCTTCGGGCGCCCGAAGGCGACCGCGGCACCGGCGATCACCGCGGGCACGGTGACGACGGCGACCGGCACGAACCAGACGGGGCGGCGTCGCACGGCCGACAGGGCGCGGCTCTCCGGACGCTGCTGGGATGCCTGGTCGGCGGTGGGCGCGGGGACCGCTTCACCATCAGCCGCCGGGACCGCTTCACGAGCACCCGCGGGGATCGCTTCACCGGCGGCCACGGCGGATTCGCCCACGTCCGTGGACTCGGCCGCGACGCGCTTCGGTGCCGTGCCGCGCACCCCCCGCACGAACAGCGTCATCACCACGGCGAGATACCCGCCGTAGCCGAGGACCTGAAGCCATGTCATGGTCGGCGTCAGATTGAAGACGCCCTGGACGAGGGTGCTGTACCAGGCCCCGGCGTCGACGCTGCCGCTCAGGTCGAAGGCGTACGACGTCCGCCCGGGCAGTACGCCGCCCTCCTGGAGGTCGCGAAGGCCGTAGCCGAGGACACCGGCGGCGATGACGATCAGCACCGCACCGGTGGCGGTGAAGAACCGCGTCAGGTTGATCCGCAGGACCCGCCGGTACAGGCCCCAGCACAGCGCGGCCGCGAGGACGAGTCCGATGGCGGCGCCGGTCAGCGGGCCCGCGGACTCCCCGGCCGCCTGGGCGGTGGTCCACAGGAACAGCGCGGTCTCCAGGCCCTCCCGGCCCACGGCGAGGAAGGACGTGGCGACCAGGACACCCGCGCCCATGCCGAGCGCGCCGGTGACCTTCTCCTTGATCTCGCCGGACAGGCTGTGGGCCGAGCGCCGCATCCAGAAGACCATGGCGGTGACGAAGGCGACCGCGATCACACTGAGGGTGCCGCCGAACGCCTCCTGGGCGGTCGCCGACAGGGAGGCCGCGGTGAAGGTGAGGACCGCGCCGAAGCTCAGCGCGAGCGCGATCGCCGCGAGGACACCGGTCCACACCTGCACAAGCCGGGCACGGGCACCGGCCCGCACCAGGGTCGCCACGAGGATGGAGACGATCAGTCCCGCTTCCAGTCCTTCCCGCAGTCCGATCAGGAAGCTCGGAAACGCGTCATCCCACATCCGGTCCTCATTAGCGTAGGCATGCCTAAGTTCAACGCGGACCATCATGACTGCGGGTATGCAATCAATCAGTCCCGGAAAGGTAATTCCGGAGCCAAAACCCGATCAGGAGATTCGTCCCGTCGTACGAAGAAGGCCCCGCTGTCGGCCCGGGATCCTCAGCCGACTACCGTCCTGCTGGGACGAGACCCGCTTCGCCCCGACCGGCTCGGAGGAGGACGGCCCCATGACCAGTGACCTGTCGACGACGGCCCTGTCGGCCGGACAGCTCGCCGAGCTGACGGTGGGCCGACTGCTGTCGTCCTGGCAACTGGACGTCCCGGCGCTGCTCCTGATCGCCGCGCTGGCCACGCTGTACGGCTGGGGCGTACTCCGGATCCACCGGCGCGGTGAGCGCTGGTCGCTCGCGCACACAGCCGCGTTCGCGCTCCTCGGACTGGGCTCCCTGACGGTGGCCACGATGTCGGGGCTCGCCGTCTACGACCACGTGCTGTTCTGGCCGGCCGCGGTGCAGAACATCCTCCTCGACCTGGTGGCACCGCTGGGCCTCGCCGTCGGTGACCCGCTGCGTCTCGCGGTCGAGGCGCTTCCCGAGGGCGCGGCGGCGCGGGTCCGGCGGACGATGACCGGCAGGCTGGTACGTGTCCTGACCTTCCCCCTGGTCAGCACGGTTCTGGTGCTGGCCACCGAGCTGACCGTGTACTTCACGCCGTACTTCGCCACCGCCCTGCGCGTGGGCTGGCTGCACCAGCTGATGTACCTGCACCTCCTGGTCGCGGGCTGCCTCTTCGTCGTACCGGTCCTGACCCGGGAACAGACCCTGCCCGCCTGGTGCACCCATCCGGTCCGAGCCGCGCTGGTCTTCCTCGACGGCATCGTCGACGCCGTCCCGGGCCTCGTCGTCATGACCCACGGCACGCTCATCGCGGGCGCCTGGTATCTGCACCACGCGCCCTCCTGGTCCCCGGACGTGCAGCACGACCAGCAGATCGGCGGCGGTGCGATGCTCGGCATCGCCGAACTGACCGCGCTGCCCTTCCTGTTGGCACTCCTCTTCCAGTGGGCCCGCGCGGAGCGGCTCCAGACCGCGGCACTGGACCGCCGCCTCGACGCGGAACTGGCTCCGGCGCGATCCCCGGCCCCGGGCCAGGATTCGGCGCCTGAACGCGTTCGCCCTTGGTGGGAGACCGAGCAGAACGAGGTGGCCGCGTGGATCCGACGGCATCATGGGGACGGCTGAGCGGCTTGCGTGGCGAGCGGGTCGGGCCGACGACGCCCTCGCTGTACCGGCCGCGGACCATACGATCCCGACATGACGATCAAGTACGAGTGGCGGGGCGACTTCAACAATGCCGCCCTCAACGCCCTTCACGCTGACGGATTCAACCACCCGCCCGCACAGACGGACTGGCGGGAACGACTTGAGCGCCACAGTCTCGGCTGGGTCTGCGCGTGGGAGGACGCTTCCCTGATCGGTTTCGTCAACGTGGTCTGGGACGGCGGTGTCCACGCCTTCATCCTGGACACGGTGGTCGCAACCCATGGCCGAGCAAGGGGTGTTGGCGCCGCGCTGGTCGCAACCGCGGCCCGCGAAGCCCGTAACGCGAAGTGCGAATGGCTCCACGTCGACTTCGAGGAGCACCTGCGTCCGTTCTACTTCGACGCGTGCGGCTTCAAGGAGACGACAGCCGGTCTGATCGCTCTGTAGAACTTTCTGGGCCAAGCGCGCAGGGCGTACGGTCCCACTTGACCCTACGCGTGTTCGCAGCGTGGATCGAGGGAGGGGAGACCGGGTGCTCGGCGGGATGAACTATGACGGCTCAAGTGAGTCGGACGCGGACGCCCCGGAGATGCGGTTGCGGCCCTTGACCGAGACGGGGGCACACCAGATCGAGCACTGGTTCGATCACCCGGAGGTCCAAAGCCGCCTGGGCGACCGTTCCTGGATCCACCGTCAGCTGAGGCTGATCGGCCGGCCTTCAAGCACCGTCTTCCGCGGCGCGACCGTACTGCGCTCCCACGCCTGGATCGGCCTGGACCAGTCTGGAACACCAGTCGCGTTCATCTGCGGCGACGTCTACGACCGCTGGGTCCGCTACCACGGCGAAGGTCCCGACGGCCCCCTCCTGTCGGAGGCCGCCCCCGGACGCGCCCTGGGCCTGGCCTACCTAGTCGACCCTTCCCGCCGCCGGCACGGATACGGCCGCTCGGCCCTCCGAAGCGTCCTCACCCACCCCGCCACCGGTGACGTCGACACATTCTTCTTGGGCATCGACGCCGACAACAACGCCAGCCGCCACTGCGCCGAATCCGCCGGCTTCACCCTCCCCGACCCCGAACCGGACCACGAGGGGATGCTCTACTACCGCCGCAACCGCCTGAGTTGAGCAGACGAGAGCAAGTCGGGCAGCTGGTCCGACGGCGACTTGCGCCAGGATCAGAGCGGACTTCGCCCGGAGGAAGCGCGGCGGCCCGGCATCCCGCCCAGCACCTCAACGGACCGGGATCGTCTGCTCTACAGTCACCCAAGTGACTGAGCTCAGCTACCTCCTCGCTGTCCAAGAGTCGTACGACACCGTCGCCGTCGAGTACGCGGAACGCGTCAAGGCCCCCGTGGACCTGGACCCGTTGTCCCGCGCGATGCTGGGTTCCTTCGCCGAAGTCGTGCAGGCGGCCGGGCTCGGACCGGTCGCCGACCTCGGATGTGGTCCCGGCAAGGTCACGGCTCACCTCGCGGAACTCGGGGTGCCCGTCTTCGGTGTCGATCTGTCCCCGAGGATGATCGACCTGGCCTCCGGGGCCTTTCCGGGGCTGCGCTTCGAGGTGGGCTCGATGACGTCGCTGGATATCCCGGACGACCACCTCGGCGGCATCCTGGCCTACTACTCGACTCACCACACGCCGCCGGATGCACTGCCCCAAGTGTTCGCGGAGTTCCACCGCACGCTCGCACCGGGCGGCCGACTGATGATGGCCGGCCATGTGGGAGACAACCTCCGGCTCCGGCCGACGGAGGCCTATGGAGGCCACCCGGTGTCCTACGAGTCCCACCTCCTCCCGGCGCAAAGGATCGTGGCACTCCTGGACCAGGCCGGACTCGCCCTCACCGCAAGCCTGTTGGAGGCGCCGGCCGAGGGAGCGAACCGTTCGATCGCCACGTTCCTGGCACAGAAGCCCCAGCAAGGGTGAGCACGTCAGGAACGCCGTCGGCGTTGGACCATCTGCCTCTGCAAGCTCGACGCGCCGGAAGCGGGCCTGCCCGGACGGTGCGAGGGGGAGGTGGAACAGGAAGGTCACACCCGGGGTTGCGCCAGGTACACGGTGGCGGTCATCGGTGCCGTCACGGGGCCGGTGCCGAGTCGTTCCGTCAGTTTCTGTGTGACCGTGGCTTGGAGGGCCTGTGCGTCTTCGTGGCCCTGTAGGGCGGCGCTTACCGGTGTGCCCGTGAGCAGGCCGGTGGCGACGGATGCGGCCGATTCCGCGGTGCCTTTCAGCGTTACCTCCTCGGTCGCGGCCGGTGTGAGGCCGGCGGCCTCCAAGTCTGCGATGACAGCGGCCGGATCGCTGTAGCCGTGGGGCACGTCCGTGAGGAACGAGGGAGCCGTCCCGGGCATGGACTGCTCCAGGGCGGCCTGGAAAGCGGCCGCGAACCCGTGCGAGGCCAGTGGACCCCAGCTGTTGAACAGGAAACTCCCCTGCGGGGCCATGACCCTGCGTACCTCGGCGTAGGCGGCGGGCTTGTCGGGGAAGAACATCACCCCGAACTGGCACAGCACGAGGTCGAATTCGCCGTCCTCGAAGGGCAGCTCCTGGGCGTCCGCCTGCCGCCACTGCGCGCGGGGTTCACGTGCCGACCCTGCGGTGACCATCGCTTCGTTGAGGTCGGTCGCCACGACCGACGCCGAGGGCACGGAAGTGAGCAGCGCCGAGGTCAGCGCGCCGGTTCCGGCGGCGAGCTCCAGGATCCTGCTCGGCCGCAGTGTTGCCGCCCTCTTGGCCAGGTCGGTGGCGAAGGGGCGGAAGAAGACCGGCACGAGGTGACGCTCGTAGGCATCGGGCATGGACCGAGTCCAGCGCCGGTTCGCATCGTCTGTGCTCATTTGGCCGACATTAGCCCCAAGGCAGGTGCCTGGGGAGGGTCGTAGCCATATGTCGTCTTCGGAGTCGACTCACTCCCGTCGGCGGGCTCCGGTCCAGGCCGTGTGGAGTGAGAGGCGTCAGTGCGACGGCCACGGCCCGCGACCACTTCCGGCGGGTCCTTCGAGAGGACCCGCCGGTCCCGTGGAGGGGCCAAGCCCAGGAGCAGGCGCGCGAGCTTCATGTCCTCGCGTCACCTCTCGCTGAGTGACAAGGTTGCTGGGCCAACCGCAACCGCTCCGGTCACGCTCTCCGCGTCAGAGCGCCGCCGTCGTCCCCTCGCCGGAGCCGCTGCCCGCGAGCCACTGGTCCCATCCCAGGTTGAAGTCGGCGTAGCCGTTGTCGGCCGGGGCCTTGCCGCGAGGTGAGCCGGTGATGGTGACGGGGTCGCCCTGCTTGACCTGGCCGTAGAACCACTTGGCGTCCGACAGGGACAGGTGGACGCAACCGTGCGAGCCGCGGGCGCTGCCGCTGCCGGGGTTGGGGTCGCCGGTCGAGTAGTGGACGTAGGTGCCGGACTGGGTGAGGTGGATGTCCCAGGGCAGTGTCAGGTCGTAGTAGTTGGGACTGCCCTTGTCGCAGCTGATGCCGACGCTGCAGGAGGTCATGTGGACCTTCTCCTGCTTGTCGATGACGGCCATAGTGCCGTCCCACGTCGGGAACTCGGCGCTGCCCGCGTTGATCGACAGGGTGCGCACCAGCGCGCCGTTCCGGGTCACCTTCATGGTGTGGCCGGTCACCGAGACGTCCGCGCGCACATCGTCACCGATCTTGAAGGTGTGCGTGTAGCCGTGCACGCCGTAGCGTCCGTTGCCGTTGCTGACGCCCGTCAGGTCGGCGTCGATCTTCACGGTCGTGCCGGAGGGCCAGTACGTCTTCGGGCGCCAGTCGGCGCGCTGGTCGCCCATCCAGTGCCAGGCGCCGACCACCGGCTGTGAGGCGCTCACCTTCATGTGCTTCTCGACCGTGGCCCGTGCCTTCGCCGCCACCGGGTTCGTGAAGATCACCGAGATCGGCATGGCCACGCCGACCGTGGTGCCCGTCTGCGGGGTGATCGTCTCCAGCAGCATCGGCGGGCCCGCCGGCTTCGTCGGTGACGGAGAGGCGGTCGCACTCGGCTTGGTCGACGCCTTCGGGTCGTCCCCGCTCGCCTTGTCGCTGCCGCCCCCGCCGCAGGCGCTCGCGCCCATCAGCGTCACACCCGTGACGAATGCGATCCATATGCTGGTCTTGCGCCGTCCCACGAACTGCCCCGGTCTGCTCGCTCCACGGCCCTGACGGGCCCATCTCCCTGTCAGACAGAGAAGGCCTAGGTGTCAGTTGCACGCATTGCGTAAAACGTCTCCCAAGGCTTGGTGCGACCTTCGTATGGGGGACGGCCGCCGTGGAGGGAGCTGCTGCCGCGAGCTGCGCCCGCCGGCAGGAGGGTCTTCTGTCGCCGTCCGCACCAGACACTCCTCGGCCTGGTGCGGCGCTGCCGGCATGCCGACGACAAGCGCCGGCCGGGCTCTGGTCAGGCGTACGGGTCGAAGGGGATGTCGGCCGGCTTGGCCTTGTTGAGCGTGTCGTTGAACTTGGAGTCCTGGAGCGGGAGGTTGGCGTCGCCCCAGTCGGAGCCGTTCAGGATGGTCCGCAGGTTGGGCGCGAGGTTGTCCCAGGTGAGGAGGTTCTCCTGGTGCCAGGCGCCGGTGTCGTTCTCGGCCGTCTCGCCCCACTTGGCGAAGCGGAAGGCGTGGGTGCTGGCGCCGTCCTTGTGGTAGACGGCCATGACCCGCTGGCCGCTCATCGGGACGTCGGCGATCGGGTGGGTGCTGAAGCCGCCGTGCCGGGAGGCGGACAGGTACGACGGTGTGTCCGCCCCCTGCTTGACCCACACGACCATGCACTCCCAGTCGTGGCGGTGACCGATGCCCGGCGAGGCCTCGTCCTTCTCGAAGTAGCTGGCGTAGATGATTCCGCACCAGCTGTTGTTGCACTTGGCCCGCGAGTAGGTGTTGGCGTGGTCGAGGTGGCCGTCGCGGCACTGGCCGGTGATGGAACCGGTCGGCTTCAGGCCGCCGTTGAGGGTTCCGTTCGCGTCGATGGCGGCGGCCGGGTAGCAGGAGTCCGTGTCGTAGTCGTACACGGGCTCGAAGTACTTCTGGAACGTCGTGGTGTTCTCGGGCAGGTTCTGCAGCACGCCCGCGGAAGCGCTGCCTGTCAGGGTGACGGCGAGAGCGGCGCCGCTGCCCGTGACGGCGGCGGCTCTGGCAAACCGGAAGGTTCTGCTGGTGGTTCGAGGCATGGGCGTCTCCGTGGTGACATGACGGTCGCGGACATGACATCCGGCGTGTGCAGACAGAGACTGGCAAGTCGAGGCGCCGATGGAAGGGCTTTCCATCAAACTCGGGGCGGCATTTTGCCGAACTGACCGGCGTACGTCGGTTGTTCGGCGGGTGCGGGCGGTCGGCTGGCATGCCCGCACACGACGTCACATGGGGAGCCTTTGTGTTTCAGCCGTCGCGCTCAGCCAGTCTCCTTCACGATGCAAAAGGGGTGCCCCACCGGATCGGTGAGAACGCGCGCCTTGGTGCCATGAGGCTGGTGGTCCGGTCTGCCCGCGCCCAGCTCCAGCAACCGGGCTTCCACCTGGTCCAACCCCTGCTTGACCTTGAAGCACATGTGCAGTTCTGAGGAACGGCCTGAAGATCTCGTCCTTACAGTCGAGACCGGCGGAGTCGGCGTTCGGCTTGGGCTGGAGTCCCAGCCCGGGCTTGCTGATAAAACACCGCCAAAGCCAGCGGGTCCCCACAGGCGAGGGTTACCGCGCTCAACTTCAACTGCAACTGCCTGACGCCTCCCTGGCGATCAGTCACTTGCTCCGTCAGGGGCGGAAGGTCCGGCGATACGTGTCGGGTGGGACACCCACGCTGCGGTGGAAGTGGCGGCGCAGAGTCGTCGCCGTGCCCATGCCCGTGGCGGCGGCGATGGTGTCCACCGTGGCGTCCGTGGTCTCCAGCAGTTCCTGGGCGTGGCGGATGCGCTGGGTGTGCAGCCACTGCAAGGGCGTGATGCCGGTGAGGTGTTTGAAGTGGCGGCCGAGGTGCCGAGTGCTCATACGGGCCTGGCGGGCCAGGTCCTCCACGGTCAGCGGCTGGTTCAGGCGTTCCAGGGCCCAGGGGAAGAGCTCGTCCAGGGGATGGTTGCCCGGCGCCGGGAGCGGGGTCGCGATGAACTGGGCCTGGCCGCCGTCGCGGTGGGGCGGGATGACCAGGCGCCGGGCGATCGTGTTGGCGTTGGCCGAGCCGTGGTCGAGGCGGACCAGGTGCAGGCACAGGTCCATGGCGGCGGCCTTCCCCGCGGAGGTGAGGACGTCGCCGTTGTCGACGTAGAGGACGTCCGGATCGACGGTGGCCTTCGGGTGGCGTCGCGCCAGTTCCTGCGTGTGGGCCCAGTGCGTGGTGGCACGCCGGCCGTCGAGCAGTCCTGCCGCGCCCAGGACGAAGGCGCCTGTGCACAGTGATGCCACGCGGGCGCCGGCCGCGTGAGCCGCGCGCACCGCCTCGACCAGCTCGGCGGGCGGGGCGAGGTCGGTGTCTGCCCAGCCGGGGACGATGACCGTGTCCGCGTGTGCCAGGTGGTCGAGTCCGTGGTCGGGTTCCAGGCTGAAGCGGCCGATGCGGACCGGCCCGCTGCCGCAGAGGGAGAAGTCGTACCAGGGGTCGACGAGGTGGGTGAGGTCGGATCCGAAGACCTCGACGGCTACGGACAGTTCGTAGTGGAGCATGCCGTCGGTGACGGCCAGCGCGACAGCGGGCATGTCCGAAACTGTACGCGCCATGTCGTTTCCGACACTCGTGCGGGGTGGTGGCGGAGAGACAGGATGTGGGGGTCGGGCCGCGGCGGATCGAGTGCGCGGCGGGCGTTCGCGTACAGGGGAGCGGTCTCATGGGGTCAGGTCAGCTGGTGACGGTGTTCGGCGCCTATGGTCACACCGGGCGGTTCGTGGTCGCGGAGCTGGTCGCACGCGGGTTCGTCCCGGTGCTGTCCGGACGGAACGCGCAGGATCTGGACGAGTTCGCCCGTGAGCTGGGGCTGGAAGCCCGGGCGGCGTCGGTGGACGACGCGGCGTCGCTGGGCCGGGCCCTGGCGGGAGCAGTGGCGGTCATCAACTGCGCCGGTCCCTTCGCCTCGACCACCGGCCCGGTGATCGAGGCCGCCCTGCGCGCGAAGATCCCCTACCTGGACGTGGCCGCCGAACTCGAGGCCAACCTCGACACCTTCGCGCACTACCGCGAGCGGGCCCGGGACGCGGCAGCGGTGATCGTCCCGGCGATGGCCTTCTTCGGCGGCCTCGGCGACCTGCTGACCACCGCCGCGATGGGTGATTGGACCGAAGCCGAAGAGGCACACATCGCCTACGCGCTCAGCAGCTGGCACCCCACCGCCGGTACCCGGCGCTCGGGCGCGGTCTCCCGCGAGCGCCGCGGTGCGCGCCGCCTGCGCTATCGCGGCGGACAGTGGGAGCACCGCACGGACGCGGCGCCGACTCTGGAGTGGACCTTCCCGGAACCGATGGGATCCCGGCCCGTGGTCGGGGAGTTCACGATGGCGGACGTCGTCACCGTGGCCCAGCACCTCGCCGTCCCCGACGTGACCACCTACATGACCACGCAGGCCGTCCGAGACATCGCCGCCCCCGAGACGCCGGCCCCGAGCGCCGCCGATGACAGCGGGCGCTCGGACCAGACCTTCCTCGTGGACGTGGTCGTCCGCTCAGGCGGCGTCGAACGCCGGGCGACAGCCGGCGGTCAGGACATCTACGCCGTCACCGCGCCCCTCGTCGTCGAGGCTCTCGAGCGCGTCCTGGGCGGCCGTATCAGGACCGTCGGTGCCGTCTCCGCGGGTGAGATCTTCGACGCCACCGACTTCCTGCACGCCCTCGCCCCGCACATCACCTTCGACCTGCACCCGCAGAAGCAGTACGCCTGATCCGCGGCGAGGCGGCTGTGCCGGCCGCCCCGTCGGTGTCGTACGGTCTGAGGTCGCTCGCCCTCCGGCCAGGGAATCAGGCGGCGATGAGCTCCGGCTCGCGTTCCGGCGTGCTGACGGTGGGCTTCTTCTTGTTCGGCAGGGAGAGCCGGAAGACCTTGCGCCAGGCGGAGAACACCTGCTTGGGCAGCGGGCCGGTGACGTACTCCAGCTCGTACTTCTCGAACAGCGCGCGCACCTTCACCGCGACCTCGGCGTACCGGTTGCTCGGCAGGTCCGGGAACAGGTGGTGCTCGATCTGGTGCGAGAGGTTGCCGGTCATGAAGTGCATGGCCTTGCTGCCGCTGATGTTCGCCGAGCCCATCATCTGGCGCAGGTACCACTGGCCGCGCGTCTCGCCCTTGATCGACCGGCGCTCGAAGACCTGGACGCCCTCGGGGAAGTGCCCGCACATGATCACCGAGTGGGACCAGAGGTTGCGGACCAGGTTCGCGGTGAACGTGGCGGCGAGCGTGGGCAGGAACGACGGGCCCGACAGCAGCGGGTGGATCACGTAGTCCTTGAGCACCTGCTTGCGGATCTTGCGGCCCACCGCCTTGGCCCGCGCGCGGAACTCCGGGTTCTTGCGGCGGCGCTTGTGCAGGTTCTTGCCGAGTTCCAGGTCGTACGCCGCGATGCCGTACTCGAAGAAGCAGGCGTTGATGAAGTTCCACAGCGGCTGGCCGAGGTGGAAGGGGTGCCACTTCTGGTCCTCGTCGACGCGCATGATGCCGTAGCCGAGGTCGTTGTCCTTGCCGATCACGTTGGTGTACGTGTGGTGCAGCTCGTTGTGCGAGTGCTTCCACTGGTCGGCCGGCGAGACGTGGTCCCACTCCCAGGTGGTGGAGTGGATCTTCGGGTCGCGCATCCAGTCCCACTGGCCGTGGAGGATGTTGTGGCCGATCTCCATGTTGTCCATGATCTTCGCCACGGAGAGGCCGGCGGTGCCGATCACCCATGCGGGCGGGAAGATCGAGAACAGCAGCACGCCCCGGCTGACGAGTTCGAGCGTGCGCTGCGCCGAGATGACCTTGCGGATGTAGGCGGCGTCCTTCTCGCCGCGGCCGGCGATCACCTCGTCGCGGATCGCGTCCAGCTCGCGGCCGAGCTCCTCGATCTGCTCCGCGGTCAGATGGGCGGTGGGGTCGATGGCGGTCAAGGTGCTCCTACCGTTCGATGTCGCAGGGGCCCGCGGCGGCGGACACACAGGTCTGGATGAGGACGCCCGGCTCGGCCTCGGTGATCTCGCCGGTGCGCAGGTCGCGGACGGCGCCCGCCTTGAGCGGTGTGACGCAGCCGAAGCAGATGCCCATGCGGCACCCGGACGGCATGAGCACGCCGGCCTCCTCGCCGATGTCCAGCAACGGCGTGGCGCCGTCCGCGTCGACGGTCTTGCCGGTGGTGCTGAAGGTGACCTCGCCGCCGTCACCGGTGGCGATCACGCTGGGGCGGAAGCGTTCGGTGTGCAGGCGCTCCGGGACGCCGTGCTCGCTCCAGTGCTTTTCGGCTGCATCCAGCAGGCCCGCGGGCCCGCAGGCCCAGGTCTCGCGCTCGGCCCAGTCGGGTACGAGTTCGTCGAGACGGGCGATGTCGAGCATGCCGTCGGTGTCGGTGTGCACCTCGGTGAGCCGCAGCTTCTTGTCCGCGACCAGGTCGTGCAGTTCGCTGCGGAAGATCACGTCCTGCGGCTGGGGCGCCGAGTGGACCATGACGACGTCCTCGAACTCGGTGTCGCGCAGCATGCCCATCACGGGCGTGATGCCGCTGCCGGCCGTCAGGTAGAGCACCTTGGCGGGCTTGACCCGCGGCAGCACGAAGTCGCCGGTCGGCTGGTCGAGCTGGATCAGCGTGCCCGGCTTCGCCCGGCGGACCAGGTGGTTGCTGACCTTGCCGTCCGGGATCGCCTTCACGGTGATCGTGACGCGGCCGTCCGGGCGGTTCGTCGGCGAGGTGAGGGAGTAGGCGCGCCACAGGCGCACGCCGTCGACGTCGACCCCGATCCGCACGTACTGACCGGCCGTGTGGCCGCGCCAGCCCCGTCCCGGTCTGATCACGATGGTCGCGGCGTCACCCGTCTCGGGGTGCACGGCCTCGATACGCCCCCGAAGGTCGGCGCCCGCACGCAGCGGGCTGACCAGGTCGAGGTAGTCCGACGGCAGCAGCGGCGTCGTGACCATCTCCAGCAGTTTCCACGCCCTGCTGCGGAGGGCTGTACTCGTCATGAGTCCAGCTTGCTGCGTCTCAGGGCGTAAAGTCCTGACCGTAGGACGTGAATCTGGTCGGTGGAATTGTTCGCAGGGAATAAAAACGTGAGCCATGTGACGCAGCGGGCCAGCGAGCTGGCCCTGGATGAGACGACGGTCACCGTACTGCGGGCCGCGCTCAAGACCACCGCCGACGAGGTCGTCCAGGCGATCATCGACGAGGTCCCGCCCTACGCCAACGCCCTCTCGGGCCACATGGGTGCCACCATCCGCCGAGCCGTCCGCACGGCCCTGGGGCACTACCTGGACCTCGCGAGCGGGAACGCCACGGGCGGCGACGGCGGTGACGCGGCGTACGAGCTCGGCCGAGGCGAGGTGCGGGACGGCCGTTCGATGGACGCCCTGCTCAGCGCCTACCGCGTCGGCGCCCGCGTGGCCTGGCGATGTCTGGCAGCGGGGGCCGTGCCCGCCGGCCTGCCCGCCGCAGAGGTCGCCAAGTTCGCCGAGCTGACCTTCGCCTACATCGACGAGCTCTCCGCCGCGAGCGCCGCCGGCCATGCCGACGAACTGGCCGCCCGGGGCCGGGAGCACGAGCGCCACCTGGAACACCTGGCCCGCGACCTCCTCGCCGGCGCGAGCCCGGACGTGCTGCTGGTCTCCGCCCAGCGGGCCGGGTGGCAGCCTCCGCTCACGCTGACCGCGGTCCTGCTGCCCGCCGCCCAGGCCCGGCCCGCCTACCGCACGCTCGATCCGGGCACCCTCGTCCTCGACGATCTGCCGGACGCCACCGGTGTGCTGCTCGTCCCCGACGCCGACCGCTCACACCTGCTGCGGCAGCTGACCGAGCGCACCGCCGTGGTCGGCCCGGCCCGGCCGTGGACCCGCGCTTCCGCGTCGTACGCACGGGCCATACGCGCGCGCCTGCTCTCCTCCGACATCCGCGACACCGAGGACCATCTCGCCGAGCTGGTGCTGAGCGCTGACGCGGACGCGTACGCGGACCTGCGTGCCCGAGCCCTCGCGCCGCTCGCGGCCCTGCCTGCCACGACCGCACGACGGCTGGAGGAGACCCTGCGGGCCTGGCTGCTGCACCAGGGCAGGCGGGAGGAGGTGGCGGCGGCGTTGTTCGTCCATCCCCAGACGGTCCGGTACCGGATGGCGCAGCTGCGGGAGCTGTTTCCGGATCTCGCGTCGCCCCACCGGGTCCTGGAACTGACGCTGGCGGTCGGCCTTCGGGCCGGCTGACACATCGCGCGGACGTCGTCGGCGGGAGGACGGAGGGTCAACCGGTGACGTGGAACTCGTTGTTGCCGGGGTCGAGGAACTCGCCGGGCTCCCCGTCGCGTTGGGTGATCTCCAGGCGCAGTCTGTTCCGTCCTTGCTTGGGTGCCGCCGGTGGTCCCATCACCAGGGAGACGGTGCTGGTGGGTGTCGGGCGCAGTCTGACGCCCCAGTCGTGGGACTCGGCTGTGTGCCATTGGCTCCGGGACCGCCAGAAGGCCTTCTGCGCGAGCAGGTCTTCCTCCGTGACGTCGAGGCAGATGGCGGCGAGGCCGGAGTCGGTGAGTACACCGGGGTGCCCGGGACGCAGCACGCAGAACTCGTTGCCCTCGGGGTCGGCCAGGACGTCCCAGGGGACGTTCCCCTGGCCGATGTCCGCGTGCGTCGCACCGAGACTGAGCAGTCGTGCCACCTCGCCCTGCCAGTCCTCCCCTCCGGCCAGATCCAGGTGGAGTCGGTTCTTGTACGACGTCTTCGGCTTCGAGGTCGGCACGAACCGCAGGTGCAGGCCGGCCGTTCGGCCCTGCGTCGCCTGCGACCAGAAGCGGTCCATGCGCGTGACATCCAGCGCGTCGATCACGATGCCCGTCAGCATCCCGTCCCCCAAGCCGTCGACTCGTTCGCCGGCTCATTGTCGCCGCTGCCGGTACCGCCGCCGAGGGCAAGCGGAACGGAACACGCGGAGTTGCGGTAATCGCATTGGTGATGCGTATCCCGTATCCTTCTCACTGTGACCATGCCTCTGGACGAGCGGATGCGGTCGGCGATCGCGGCGCTCCTGCACGCGACGGGTGAGTCGCAAGTCGATCTCGCGGCCGCGCTGGGGGTGAGCCAGGCGCAGGTGAGCCGCCGTCAGTCCGGTGCGGCTTCCTGGAGCCTGGCCGACTGTGACGTCGTGGCCGCGCACTACGGCATCGACGTCCTGGAGCTGCTGGCCGGGCCCACCCGGGCCACGGAGTCCCTGCCTGCGGCACGCCGTCGGCCGGTCAGCCGTATCGCGACCCGCCGCCGGGGCGCTGCCGTGCGGGACGGGGGAGCCTGATGACGGACTTCGAGGCGATCGATGCCCTGCTCGCGGCCGCGCCGTCGGAGCAGGCCCCGCTGCCGTCTGCCGAGGAACGCCGTCTGTTGCGCGAGGGCCTGCACCTCTCTCGCGCACAGCTCGCTCAGGCTTTGGGAGTTGGGGCATCGACGGTGGGGGGCTGGGAGTCCGGTCGGGAGCCGAGCGGTGAGGTGCGGGAGAAGTACGCGTACTTCCTCAAGGGGGCGCGCACCAAGCTGGACGCCGCCGGGAGCGGGGAGGTGTCCGCCGGTGCCCCCGGCCCGGGGGACGACGGCCCTGCGGAGGCAGGCCCAGCGGCCTCTACGGAGGCAGGCCGCCAAGCCGCCGACACGGACGCCGCCGACGGCGAGGTGCTGCCCTCGCCTCAACCCTGTGTGCTGTGCGGAGAGCCGGCCCGCTATCAGGTCGAGGGGTTCCCACAGCATTTGGACCCCACCGAGTGCCACACCACTGTGCCCCCGCCCGCGCCCGCCCCCGTGCGGCACGAGAAGCCCGAGACGCCCGCCCCCCGCAGTCAGCCGCGGCAGCCGGCGCCCGCAGGACAGCAGAACCGGCCTGCCCACGGCGTCAAGGTCGTGCCGGTCGGCCGCCGGGTGCAGGCCGCCTCCGACACCCCGGACCTGATCGGCGCCGCGGTCGCGGCTGCGCTCGCCGAGCACGCCGGTGACGTCGAGGCGGCGACCGCGGCGTTGGTGAAGCGGGCGATCCCGGACGCGATGACGCTGCTGGACCACACGCGCAAGGGCGGCCGCTACGACGTCGTAGCGCATCCGTGGCTCCCAGACATCCTGCGCAAGCAGACCGCCCGCGGCGCCGACCAGATCTGGGAGGCCCGTCCCAAGTGGACCCGCCCCCACCTGCCCGCCGGCCGCCACGAGGTCACCGCGCTCGACATCAACGGCGCCTACCTGTCCGCCCTCAAGACCCATCTGCCGATCGGGCAGCTGGAACACTCCACCGGCAACCATCACGACCGCCGCCGCGCCGGCGTCCACCTGATCACCCCGCCCGACTGGGACCACGACTGGGTCCTGCCCAACCCGGTCGGCAACCGCGACGAACCCGGCCCCCTGTGGGTCACCGAGCCGACCCTGCGCCTGCTGCTGCGACTGGCAGGCCCGAAGTACGCCCTGTGTGACGCGCCGGAGATCCACGAGTCGTGGACGTCCGGGGCCACGGAGAACCTCCTGGAGAAGTTCCGCACCGCCCTCAAGGACGCCCGCGACCGGGCGATCACCGAGAACGACGAGGTGACCCTGGAGTACGTCAAGGCGATGTACTCCAAGTTCGTCTCGACACTGGGGGAGTCGAACTACAACCGCGAGCTCTACCGCACCGACTGGATGCACCTCATCCGCTCCCAGGCCTTCGCGAACCTGTGGTGGAAGGCCCACCGCGCCTACGACGAAGGCCTGATGGTCGTACGCGCCATGGGCACCGACGAACTGCACGTCGCCGGGGACTGGCGGGCGGTGTTCGCAGAAGGCCGAGGAGTCACCGAAGTGAAGGTCAAAGACGTCTACACCGTCGGCGCCGACCAGGACCCGGCCCCCGAAGCACCCTGACCGCACCTCCCGGCGCCGCTCGACAGCCCCGGCGGACGAATCCCGCGCCTGGCAGCCCAACGGCCCTCAACAGCCCGTACAGTGATCCAGCGATCGAGAACCCGGAAGAGACGATGCCTGAACGGAACATCGAGTTCGGCAAGTACGGTGCCCGCGGCATCAAGGGCCACGAAGCCGTCGCCCGCCAGCTGGACGCCCTCGCCGGCTACATCGCCACCCCCGTCACCGCCTCGCGAGGTCTGCAGGCGCGCCTGCACTACCTCACCCGCACCGACCACGCCCGCCAAGCCGCCCGCGCTGCCGGTCTGACCGTCACCGACCGGACCCTGCGCGCCTGGATGGCGGGCACGCGCACCCCCTCCCGGAAGAACCTTCAGGCGATCGAGCAGGCCTACCGCACCGTGCGCCGGGCGAACGTGGCCCGATACCTGGCCGCTCGTCTCAACCGCGAAGGACGCGGCACCCGCGTGGAGATCCATCCCCTCAACCAGTCCCAGGTCTCGCGCCCGCGCCAACGGCCGGTGGAGTTCCGCTCGATGAACGTGCGCCGCTGGGACCGTATCGTCGCCGCGTGGGCGGCCGGAGACGACCAGGAGCTCGACGACGCGTGGATCGACCAGGTCGTCGACCTCGGCTCCCAGTGGGGCCAGTACGAGTACGTCACCAACATCGGCTTCGCGGCGTAGTCCTCGGCGCCGGACCGGTTCATCACCAGTGCCGTGGCCCACGACCTCGCTCAGCGACTCGATCCCGGCAGGTGAGTGGCCGTGAGCGACCGTGAGTGGCCGTGAGAGGCCCACTCCCGCATCGAGCTGCGAGCGCGGTCGGTTCACACGGCCGTACGGTTCCCGGTGTTGGGGCGGGGGACGGGTTGCGCGGTGTGCCACAGGGCCATCGACAGCCAGATCAGAAGGACGCCCACGACGACGTGCAGGGCGCTCGTGAACACGGAGTCGGGGATCGCGGGCAGGAACGCGAACAGGGGGAGTACGACGGCGTAGCCCCATGCCGGAACGGTCGGGAGCCTGCGGGCGCGGAGGATCGCTGCCCCGAACAGCGCACTGCCCACGGCGAAGACGACTGCCGAGCCGAGCAGCGCGGGACGGGTGGGGCCCGTCAGTTGCGCCTTGACGGTGTCGTCGTCGAGGAAGAACAACACCAGGTTGGAGGCGAAGGCCGCCCCGCCGAACAGGCCGAGGCCGATGAGGTTGACGAGGTAGGCGGTTTCCGCGAAGCGGTGGGGGACAGGGCTTTGCCACTGGTGGACCGCGGTGAGGAAGGGGAGTGCGAACGCCGGCGAGAACGCGAGGAGGACACTGGTCGCCGCGGTCTCGCCGGTGAACGCCTCGACCAGGCCGGGCAGGGCGATGAGCAGGCCGGCCAGGACACCGCACAGCGCTCCGGGACGGGCGGGGTGGGCGGGGGTGGCCACTGGGCCCACGTGAGAGGACATGGGGAGGACTCCGTTTCGTCGACGGGGGTCGTCAGGGCCAAACCGTAGGAAGAGGGCAGCCGGTCCGGGCAGGTGCCCAACGGTGAGCCTCGCCGCCGGAGGTCACCGGGACTCAGGCGGCTGTGGTGCCGTTCGGCATGTGCCGTTCGGACACAACTGGACCGTCATGGCCGCCAGTTCGTGCGCACAGGTCGCCGGGTGCGGGCGTCCGGCCTAGCCTGGGCGGTGGCAGCAGGGGTGGGGGTGTGCATGGCGGGATACGTGCCGGTGCCGTGGGTGTCGCCGCTGCTGTGCGGCGCGGTCCTGCTCAGCGGGCTCTACCACCTGGCGGCGGGACTGGGGGAGGGACCTGGGCTGCTGGCCTGGTCCACGGCCGGTTTCGTCGCCGGACTCGTGGCCCTGGCGGCCGTGGAGACGGCGGGTCGCCGCTGGCGCCTGCCACGATGGCCGCTCCTGCTCGCGCAGTGCGCTCTGACGGGTGCCGTGGTCGCCCTGGACACCTCGGGGTTGTCCCGCGTGCTGTTCGTGCTCCTGCCGTTCACGGCCTACTTCGCGTTCGGCCGTACCACATCGCTCGTGGTGGGGGCACTGTGTCTGACCGGACTGCTCACCGGCTACCTGCTGACGGCCCCCGGCTGGTATCGCGACACGGAGCACGTGTCCGACCTGCTGATGCTCGCTGTCGGCCTGGTACTGGCGATCTCGATGGCCGCGGTCGCCGTGGACGAACAGCGAGCCCGCCGGGAGGTGCAGGAGTACGCGGCGCGAGTGGCGCAGCTGTCCGCCGCGACCGAGCGCAACCGGCTTGCCCGCGACATCCACGACAGCCTCGGACACCATCTCACGGCGATTTCCGTGCAGTTGGAGATCGCCTCGGAGTTCGGCGCGATGGACCCGGATGCTGCCGGCCGGGCGTTGGCCGAGGCCAGGGAGTCGGTGAAGCTGGCGCTGGGGGACGTACGGCAGTCGGTGCGTGCCCTGCGCGAGGAGGTGACACGCCCCGCGCTGTCGTCCGCGCTCGCCGGCTGGGCGCGGGAGGGCGGCTCGGGGCCGCGTGTCACCGTTGCGGTGACGGGTGAGGAGGACGGTTACGGCACGCCCGCACTGACCACGATCTACCGCGCGGCGCAGGAGGGCCTGACGAACGCCCTGCGCCACGCCCGGGCCTCGCGGGTGTCCGTGGACCTTCGGCTGACCGAGGACAGCGCACGGCTGACGGTGACCGACGACGGCCGCGGCTTCGCACCGGCCGAGGCCACCGCCGGATTCGGCCTGACCGGCATGCGGGAGCGGGTGCACATGGTGTCGGGAAGCGTGGACATCGACACCGGGCCCGGCGAGGGCACGCGGCTGACGATCGTCGTGCCGCGACGGGGAGGCGAGCGGTGAGCGAGGAGCCGGCCGCTGTGCGGGTGCTGGTGGTGGACGATCAGCAGCTGATTCGGGAGGGCATCGCGTCCCTGCTGTCGATCAGGGCCGGCATCACGGTCGTCGGTACGGCGGCCGACGGGCGGCAGGCCCTGGCGAAGGCCGTTGAGCTACGCCCCGATGTCGTCCTGATGGATGTACGGATGCCGGAACTGGACGGAGTGCAGGCCGTCGCCGTGCTGCGCGCTCGTGTGCCGGATTGCCGCGTAGTGATGCTGACGACCTTCGACGACGAGGAGTACGTCGTCCAAGCGCTGCGGGCCGGCGCCGGCGGCTATCTGCTCAAGGACCTGCCGGCCGAGGAACTCGCCCAGGCGATCCGCCTCGCGCACGCGGGCGTCACCCAGCTCGACGCGTCGGTGGCCGGCCGGCTCGCGGCGTCCCTGCCCGCGCCCGCTCCGGAACCCGCCCAGCTCGCCGCCACCCTCAGCCCACGGGAGATCGACATCCTGCGGCTTGTGGCAAGTGGCCGGACCAACCGGGAGATCGCCGCACAGCTGTATCTCAGTGAGGGCACCGTCAAGAACCACGTCTCCCGCATCCTCAGCCGCCTCTCCCTGCGCGACCGCACCCAGGCCGCCCTGCGCGCCCGCGACCTCGGCCTGCTGTGAGACGCGGGGCGCTCCGTTCCCGCAAAGGTGAGGCAGCGGCACGGATCAGGCGCCGATGTCCGTGGCGACCCCGGGGAGCAGCCAGTGGAAGCGGTCGCGGATGTCGGCGGGCGCGCGGGCGAGTTCGTGCTCTATGGCGTCGCGGCCCTCGTGGAAGTGGTGCCAGCCCTCGTAGTGGACGGGGATGGCGGTGCGGGGGCGCAGCAGCCGGGACAGGCTTACGGCCTGGGCGGCGGTCATGGTGTAACGGACCGGCCCGGTGATCGGGAAGCGCACACCGCCGACATGCAGCAGCGCGGTGCCCACGGTCAGGCGCCGGGCCACGTCCCGCACACCGCCGTACAGGACGGTGTCCCCGGAGATCCACAGTGCGCCGTGCCGCTGGCCCTCCCAGGTGAGGGCGAAGCCGGTGACCTGTCCGGTCAGGGCCCGGGACAGGGGCGGGCCGTGGCGGGCGGGGGTGGCGGTGACGGTGATCGTGGGGCGGTCCGGGGCCCGCAGCCGGGTCACGGACCACGGGGCGAGGCCCTCAGCGTTCCGGCCGAGGCGGAGCGCACCGGCCGGGGTGGTGAGGACGGTCCGGGCGGTGTGCAGGACGTCGCGTCCGGTGCGGTCGAGGTTGTCGCCGTGCTGGTCGTGGCTGAGCAGGACGGCGTCGATGGGCGGCAGGTCGCGGGCGGCCAGCGCGGGGCCGGCGGACTTGTGGGAGGAGGTGCCCCAGCCGAAGCCGTAGCGCTGTCCGGGCGGGTCGAAGGTGGGATCGGTCAGCAGCCGCCAGCCGCCCGTCTCGATGAGGGTGGTCGGGCCGCCGATGTGGGTGATGCGCAGCTCGCTCATGCGGAGGCTCCCTTCCCGGGCCCGGGGCGCTCCCGGGCCCGGTGTGTGCCGCGGGTGCGTCAGGCGTGGGCGAGGGCCCAGTCCAGGGCGTGGTCGGCGATCTCTTCCCAGCCGTCCTGGGCGGGCATCAGATGGGAGCGCCCGGGGAACTCCCTGACCTCGGTGACGGTGCCCGCGGCCTTGTAGTGCTTGGCGTTGGACTGCTGCACCCTGGGCGGCATGAGGTGGTCGTTCTCGCCCGCACAGAACAGCAGCGGCGCCCGGCGCGTGTTGTGGTAGTCGACGTAGGTGTCGGTGTGGCCGGGGTGGATGTTGGCCAGGGCGCTGCCCCAGACGATGCTGCCGGGTGCGGGGATGTGGTAGCGCTCGTAGGTGGCGCGGGCCTGGTCCTCGGGGAAGGTGTTGGTGAAGGCGTAGCGCCAGTGGTCGTAGTCGAAGCCGACGGCGCGGTGGCGGTTGGCGGGGTTCTTCAGCACCGGGAAGGTCGAGCGGACCTGGGACAGCGGTACGACGGCCACGCCCTCCGTGGGCGCGGAGTTGATCGCGACTCCGGCGGCGCCGAAGCCGTGGTCGAGCAGGATCTGGGTGAACGCGCCGCCTGCGGAATGGCCCATGATGACGGGCGGTCGGTCCAGTTCGGCGATGACCTTCTCCAGGCCGGCGATGATGGCGGGGACGGTCACGGTCTCGATCGGGGTCGGGTCGGCGTTGAGGGCCTCTACCTCCACCTCGAAGCCGGGATACGGCGGGGCGATGACCCGGAATCCCTTGTCCTGGTAGTGGGTGATCCAGTTCTCCCAGGCGCGCGGTGTCACCCAGAAGCCGTGCACGAGAACGATGGTGTCGGGCTGCATCCGTCTGCTCCTCAGGGGCTTCGGCGACTTCAGCGCGTGGTCTGGTGGGCGGCGATGATCTGGCGTACCACGACGTCGGGGTGGGACATCATCACGACGTGGGACGCGTTCTTGACCTCCACGGTGCGGCTGTGGGCGCGCTGGGCCATGTAGCGCTGCGCGGCGGCCGGGATGACGTTGTCGGCGGTGGGGATGACGTACCAGGAGGGCAGGTCCTTCCATGCCGGCGCGCCACCGGGGCCCGCCAACCCGCCCACGCTGCCGGGGCGTTGCGCGGCCGCCATCAACCGGGTCTGGGAGGACGGCAGATCGGCGGCGAACACCTCGCGGAACGCGGCCGGGTCGATGTAACCGTCCGTGCCGGTGCCGCCGTCCGGCAGCGGGTAGTCGCGGGTGCGCAGAGCGTCGGGCAGTTTGCTGCCGGGGAACTTGCCGGCCAGTTGCAGCGCGCTCTCGCCCTGGTCGGGGGCGAACGCGGCGACGTAGACGAGTGCCTTGACATTGCTGTGGCCGCGGGCGGCGTTGGTGATGACCTCGCCGCCGTAGGAGTGGCCGACCAGGATGATCGGGCCGTCGATGCTGTCGAGGACGCTGGAGACGTAGGCCGAGTCGCCGCTCAGGTCGCGCAGCGGGTTGGCCGGAGCGATGACCGGGTAGCCGGCCTTCTGCAGGGCGGCGATCGTCCGGTACCAGCCGGAGGCGTCGGCGAAGACACCGTGGACGAGGACGACGGTCGGCTTGGGGCCGCTGGTGTGCGCCGTGCTCGCGGAGACGGGGGCGACCGCGCCGCCCACGCCGGCCACGAGTGCGGCGGCGAGCAGGAACGCGCTGACGGTACGACGGTGAGGCCGCTGACCTCTGAGGCTCATGGGGTGGCTCCTGTGCTCGGGCGTCGGGCCGGAGGGCGGCCCGGGACGCGGGCTTGGTCCGTCAGGAGTTGAGGAACTCGAGCAGGTCGGCGCTGAGCTGTTCCTTGTGGGTGTCGGTGATGCCGTGCGGAGCGCCCGGGTAGACCTTCAGCGTCGCGTTCTTGATCCGGGCGGCGGACGCCTTGCCTCCGACGTCGAAGGGCACGACCTGGTCGTCGTCGCCGTGGATGACCAGCGTGGGCACGTCGATGGCGTCCAGGTCGGGTCGGAAGTCGGTCGCGGAGAAGGCCGCGATGCACTCGTAGGCGTTGCGGTGCCCGGCCTGCAGGCTCTGCCGCCAGAAGGCCGCCCGGGTGCCCTCGGGGACGTTCGCGCCGGGCCGGTTGTTGCCGAAGAACGGCCCGTCGGCCAGATCCCGGTACAGCTGCGAACGGTCGGCGAGCGATCCGGCCCGGATCGCGTCGAAGGTCTCGATCGGGACCCCGCCCGGGTTGTCGTCGGTCCTGAGCATGAACGGCGGGACCGCGGACACCAGGACCACCTGGGCGAGTCGGGCGGTGCCGTGGCGGCCGACGTAGCGGGCGACCTCGCCGCCGCCGGTGGAGAAGCCGACCAGGGTGGCGTCGCGCAGGTCCAGGGTGTCGATGAGCGTGGCCAGATCGTCGGCGTAGGTGTTCATCTCGTTGCCGTTCCACGTCTGGGTGGAGCGGCCGTGTCCACGCCGGTCGTGGGCGATGACCCTGTAGCCGTGGGTCGCCAGGAACAACTGCTGGGCTTCCCAGCTGTCGGAGTTCAGCGGCCAGCCGTGGCTGAGCACCACGGGACGGCCCGTCCCCCAGTCCTTGTAGTAGATCCGGGCGCCGTCGGATGCGGTGACGAAGGGCATGGGCGTCTCCCAACCGGTAGCCGGGGCACCGCAGTTGACCGTTCTTCCCGCCGCACCCCGTAGTCGTCAAGAACGTGTGGGGGAGCGTGCCACGGGCATCGTCGCCCGGCTTGACCCTGTCTGCCAGAGCCTGTGCCCTGCGTGCCAGGACGCCTGCCGCGGACGACTCCGCGCACCTGCTGCCTCGCGCGTCACAGCAGACGCGTATATGCCTGTGTTGCATGCACACACCTTTGCCGTGAAAGCTTCACGCGACGGACACTCAGGCCCTGGGGGGCGACCGGCGCTGCCCGGAAGGGGAGGCGTCGTGCTCGTCCTCGACACGAACGACTTACGGGTCGGTGACCGGACCGCGGCCTTCGAGGCGGTGGCCGCCGGCGAAGGCGGCATCTCCCGCGTCCAGGAGGAGGAGACCGAGGACGGCGTCCGGAAACGACTCGAACTCTGGCGCCTCGGCCCGTTGACGCTCTTCCACACCCAGGGCACCGGAGTACGTATCTCCCGCTCGCTCCGGCAGGCGCGGCGCGACGCGATGGACACCGTTGCGATCAACATTCACCGTCGGGGAGTCGGCGGTTTCGTCTGGGCCGACCATCAGCGGCGCATCGGCCCGAACTCCGCGAGCATGCAGCACATGCCGGGCGGCTACGAGTACTGGTGGTCGGGGGTCGGCAGCACGCTGGCCATGATGTTCGACACCGAACGCCTCGGTCTGCCCGAAGGCACGATCCGCGCGTCCATACCGACGCTGGAGCACAGCCCCGTCGGACAACTGCTCATCCACCACGTGCTCGGTGTGCACCGTATCGCCGACCAGATCGACATGCGCCCGGAAGCCGACGCCATCGCCTCCGCCACCGTCGAACTCGTGCGCGCCTGGGTCGTGTCGGTGGCCGGCGACGACCCCACCCGCCGGGCCGTCGCCAGGGAGACCCTCCTCACCCGTGTCCTGGCCTACGCCCGCGCCCACTTGAGGGAACCCGACCTCACCCCCGAGCGCATCGCCTGGGCGCACAACACCTCCGTGCGCACGCTGTACCGGCTGTGCGACGACGGCGGAGTCAGTCTCGAAAAGTGGATCATCCGCCGGCGCCTCGAAGGGGCCCGCGCCGACCTCGCCGCCCCCGGCCACGCGCACCGCACGATCGAGGCCATCGCCAGGAGCTGGGGCTTCACCAACCCGCCCTTCTTCTCCCGCCGTTTCCGCCGGACCTACGGCACCACTCCCAGCCAATGGCGAAGACTCTCCCAGCAGGGGCGACTTCTGCCGCCGCGGGATGGCCTCTGACGAGCGCCACAACCGCTCACGCGGTCCACAGACGGACCGCGCCGTCCGCGAGCTCCAAGAATTGCCGGGCGCTCGTGTGGTGGTACGTGGGGGAGAAGAGCCACTGCTGACCCCCCACAGCGCCGAAGTCGAACCGACGTCGGGGATGGGCAGGCTCTTCATGCCGGCCTGGGCAGGACCGCCAGTGCGGTGTTCGCGATGTTCCGCACTGTCTCCGGGGGCAGGCCGGCCTTGCCCACCGCCTCGATACCGCGGACCACGGTCAGCAGCAGGGCCGCCAACTGCTCCGGATCCGCGGCGCCGTCGATGTCGCCGTGGCGCTGGGCGGCGCTGATCTCTGTGCGGAACAGGGTCAGCAGTGCCGTCATGGTCTCGGCCGACCGGTCGGCGATCGTCGCATCGTGCTGGGACAGTTCCGCCGCGCCCTTGGCCAGCAGGCACCCGCGGTGCTCGGTGTCGGAGGCGGTGTTCTCCGCCATGAGGTGCACGTATCGCGACAGCCGGGCCAGGGCCTCTGCGTCCGGGCCGCCCGCCAGCTGTTCTTCGGCCACCTCGACGACCGCGGTGCACCAGTCGTCGAACACGCGGTGGAACAGCTTGCCCTTGTCGCCGAACGCGCCGTACAGGCTGCCCTTGCCCAGGCCGGTCGCCCGGGCGATGTCGTCCATCCGCGTGCCTGCGTAGCCGGTGGCCCAGAACTGGTTCCGGGCCCGCTCCAGGACTTGGCGTTCGTCGAATTCGCGTGGTCGGGGCATGGTGTCAGCGTAGTCGTTCTTGACTCGATCGTCCATTACTGCCAGTGTTATGGACGAACCATTCCACAACTGAGGGGATACGCCATGTCAGGCGTACTGCAGGACAAGGTGGCCGTGATCACCGGAGGGAGCAGTGGGATCGGGCTGGCCATCGCCCACCGTTTCGTCCGGGAGGGCGCACGGGTCTTCGTGACCGGCAGGGACAGTGACCGCCTCGAAGCGGCAGTCAAGGAACTGGGCTCCGCGGTCACCGGCGTACGGTCCGACGTCTCCGTCCTGGCCGACCTGGACGCGCTCTACGCACAAGTCCGCGAGGAGGCCGGCCGTATCGACGTGCTGGTGGCCAACGCGGGGATCGTCGCGGACGCCCAGCTCGGCGCCCACACCGAGGCAGACGTCGACCTGACGCTCGCCGTCAACGTCAAGGGTCCGCTGTTCACCGTCCAGAAGGCCCTTCCGCTGCTGGCGCCGAACGCCTCCATCCTGGTCATCGGCTCCAGCAACAGCGTGCGGCCCAACGAACACCTCGAGGTCTACAGCGCCTCGAAGGCGGCGGTGAGCAACCTCGTCCACAACTGGGCCCGGCAGTCCCGCGAGCGACGCTTCCGGGTCAACGTGCTCAGCCCGGGACCCACGCGGACCCCCGGCCTGCTGGGTGCCGCGGGCCCGGACGTCGACCGGTTCGCCGAGGCCGTCGTACCGCTGGGCCGACTGGCCGACGCCGAGGAGATCGCCGACGCCGCCCTCTTCCTGGCTTCGGACGCCTCGTCGTTCGTCACCGGCGCCGAACTCTTCGCCGACGGCGGCTATACCCGGGCCTGAACCCGGCGGGTGACGCCGACGGTGCCCGAGCAGCCCTTCCTCCGGCGGCCTGAGTCAGCGCTGGGATCCGGATGGTGCGGGGGACGGCCCCGTGGCTGCTGTCCCCTCGGTGACGCTCAGGTCCTGGTGTCCGATGACGGCCAGCAGTTCCAGCTGCTCGGCTCCGCGGCTTCCGGGCGGCGCGGTGAACCAGAGCAGACGTTGGCGTCCGTCCTCGCTGAGCAGGTTGTAGCAGTCGAGTTCGATGACGCCGAGCGTGGGGTGGACGATCTTCTTGCGGTCCTTGCGGCGCACCGCGACGTCGTGGGCGTCCCAGAGCGCCGAGAACTCCGGGCTTCGGCGGCGTAGTACGGCGATCATCTTGGTGACCTCCGCGTCCCGGCCGCGCCGGGCGGCCGCTGCCTGGAGGTCGGCCACCAACACCCGGGAGTGGTGCGGGTGGTCCTCGGCCGGGTACCGGTCGCGGACCTGGGGGTCGGTGAACCAGCGGTACACGAAGCCGGCCGTCGGGCCGCGGTGTGCGGGGGACGCGCCGAGCAGGCTCACGGCCAGGTCGTTCTCCACCAGCGTTTCGTGCAGGTCCGTGATGACACGCGCGGGGGTGTTGGACAGCCGGTCCAGGAGTCCGAGCAGGGCGGGCTGCACATGGGGCGACGCTCCGTGTGCCGACGGGGGAACGGGCCGCTCGGCCAGGTGGAACAAGTGGTCGCGCTCGTCGGTGTTCAGGCGCAGGGCCCGGGCGAGGGCGGCCAGGGTCTGGGCCGAGGGCTGCACGCCGTTCTTGGCGCCACCGCGTTCCAGCTCGGTGTAGTAATCGGCGGACAGCCCTGCCAGCTGGGCGACTTCCTCCCGGCGCAGCCCCGGGACGCGGCGGCGCGGGCCGTGGGGGAGACCGACCTCGGCCGGGCGGATGCGGTCGCGGCGTGTCCTGAGGAAGGCGCCGAGTTCGGGAAGGTTCACGCCTTCATCGTCGCTCGCGCGTCGGGCCGTAGCCAGGGGGTGCCACCCCCTGGGTAGACGCAGCCCTGGCTAGGGGTGGGGGATCGGCCGAGTGTGGTGGGCGCAGCAGGGCGACGGCGATTCGCGCCGCCCGACCCGCATCCATCCCAGGAGTTGTCCATGCCCATCCCCTCCTCTCCCGACGGGCTTGCCGCCGGGGCCCGGTCCACCGGCTCTCCCCGCGTCGCGATCGTCACCGGCGGCTCGCGCGGCATCGGCCGCCGGACCGTCGGCCGACTGGCCGCCGACGGGTACGCCGTGGTGGTCGGCTACGGCGGCAACCGGGACGAGGCCGAAACCGCCGTGAAGGAGGCCGCCGACGCCGGCGCCCAGGCGTTCGCGGTGCGCGCCGATGTCGCCGACGAGCACGCCGTCGCAGCTCTGTTCGACGCGGCAGAGGCGGAGTTCGGCGGTGTCGACGTCGTCGTGCACGCGGCCGGCCGGGCACATCTGGCGCCGATCGCCGACCTGGACCTGGCCGTCCTGGACGACCTGTACCGCACCAACGTGCGCGGCACGTTCGTCGTCGTGCAGCAGGCCGCGCGCCGGGTGCGCCCCGGTGGTGCGATCGTGACGTTCTCCACGTCGGTGGTCGGACTGGCCTTCCCGAACTACGGCGCCTACTCCGCCAGCAAGGGGGCGGTCGAAGCGCTGACGCTGATCCTGGCGCGTGAGCTGCGGGGCCGGGACGTCACCGCCAACGCCGTCGCGCCCGGTCCCACGGCCACCGACATGTTCCTGGACGGCAAGGACGAGGAGACCGTCGCCCGCCTGGCCGCTCAGCCTCCGTTGGAGCGGCTCGCCACGCCGTCCGACATCGCCGAGGTCGTGGCGTTCCTTGCCTCACCGGCCGGTCACTGGATCAACGGCCAGGTGGTCCGGGCCAACGGCGGGATCATCTGAACGTCTTTCTCTGCCGTTGATCGATGCCGCAGACACCCACACAAACCCCAGCAGGCAACTTGCTGGAACGCCCCCCTGAGAGAAAGCACAACTCACCATGCCTTTCGCCAACTTCAAGGTCCCCGAGAAGACCCTCACCCCGAAGCAGAAGGAGGAGATCGTCACCCGCACCACCGAGCTGTACGTCGAGATCTACGGCGAGCGCGCTCGGAACAACACCATGGTTCTGGTCGAGGAGGTCGCCGACGGAGGCTGGGGTATCTCCGGCAACGTGCTGACCCTGGCCATGCTCGGTGAGGCGACACCGACCGAGACCAGCGGCGCCTGACCGCACCCTCGGGCCCACCCGGTCACGGCGCGTCCGCTGACCAGACCGGGCTGGGCCCTCCGCCGGTCCCGATGGCGGGGTCACGCGCTGGGCGGCGAACAGGCGATGTCGGAGATGGGTGCGGCGGGGGAGGGGGCCGGGTCGGGTGCGGAAGAGGCGTGCGGCTCCTGGCCGCGAGTGGCGTGGATGCGCAGGAGGCCGTCGATGCCACGCAGGAGGGTCTCCCCGGCCAGGACGGGGTCGCCGAGGTAGCCCGCGCTCATCGCGCCGTCGCGGAGCATGACGAAGTGCTGGCCGGCGTGTTCGGCCTGCGCCTCCGTGATCTCGGCGAACAGTTCGGTGATCGTCTGCAGGAACCAGGCGCGGTGCCGTACGACGGCGCGGTGGACGGGATGGTCGGGATCGGGGAACTCGGCCGCGGCGTTGAGGAACGCGCATCCGCGGTATCCGGGTGAGCGGATCTGCTCGACCAGGGACGCTCCGATACCCCGCAGGATGCCGTCGGGCGGCAGCTGCGCGGCCTTCAGGGAGTCGATCTGCGCTTGGATCGCCTGGTCGACGCCCGCGATGTAGGCGACGGCGAGCTCTTCTTTGCTGCGGAAATGTCGGTAGAAGGTGGCGTTGGTGACCTTCGACTCGGCGACCAGGCGGTCGACCCCCACGGTGTGGATGCCCTCCGCGTAGAAGAGCTGCCCGGCGGTCCTGAGGAGCCGCTCCCGGGCCTCGGAGACTTTCCTGCCGGTGCCTGTTCCGGTCTGCGTGGGTGCCATGCCTCCATCGTAGCGGGTAGAACGCTCTTTCTTGTCTTCGAGAGCCGTGTGTGCGAGGCTGCGGACAAGAAAGGTCGTTCTCTCTACCTCACCTCGCATCCTCGGGAGTACCCATGGCATCCGTCGCCTCCGCCGAGCAGGTCGGCTCCGCGCCCGCCCTGCGTCGGCTGTACGTCATCCGTTTCGTCTTCGCCGTCGCGTGGGCGCTGCTTCTGGTGGTGGTCGGCTCGGACCTCACCGTCGGGGCCAAGCTGCTGCTGTTCGTCTATCCCGCCTTCGACGTGGCCGCGGCTGTTGTCGACGCCAGGTCGGCACGGGCCGAGGGGCCGGTCAAGAGCCTGTACGTCAACATGGCCGTCAGCGCGCTCGCCGCCATCGGCGTTGCCGTCGCCAGCGCCTCGGGCGTCGCCGACGTACTGCGCGTCTGGGGTGCGTGGGCGGTCGTCTCCGGCCTGGTCCAGCTCCTCGTGGGCGTCGCACGCCGACCGATGGGCGGCCAGTGGGCCATGATCCTCAGCGGCGGGATCTCCGTGCTGGCGGGCGCCGGCTTCATCCGGAGCGCCTCACAGGACGCCCCCACACTGACCAGCCTTGCCGGCTACGCCACGCTCGGGGGGATCTTCTTCCTGGTCTCGGCGATTCGCCTGCCCCGCTCTGCTTCGAGGCGTTGACCGCGGCGCTCGAAAATCACGACAACACACGCGACACGCAGCGACGGGGAACCCGCGAGCGGCAGGGTCCCCGTCCTCCGGCAGGCCGTCGCGGCCTGATGTCCGCAGCCGTACACGCCGGCTTCGGGACGACGTCAACGAGGGCGTGTCTCCGGGCCGGGAGCATAGAGCTTCGACGAGTCCGTGCCGCGCCTTTCCGCCTCACGCCAGTGCACGAAGCGCGGTACGGGATCGAACTCCATGCTGTACGCGTCCAACGCCCGCAGCAGCACCATGCGCAGGAAGCCGGCCATTCCGCAGGGGATCACCGTGCAGGGCACGAGAAGCTGCTGACGGTCGAAGAGCAGGACGGGCCACTGGTCAGGGTCCGGGTCGGTGGTCAGCCAGCACAGGATGTCCGCGTGGGAGGTGTAACCCCAGGCGAGGATGTGCTCCGGGTCGATGTCGAGCTCTTCCTGGTCCTGACCCTCCATCTCCCAGGCGAGGCGGGCATTCTCCGTCTCCTCCTCCAGGTCACCGTGGGGCCACAGGGCGGACTCCGTGGGAAGCGGGGCGAGGATGCCGATTTCGCCGATCGCGTTCTGAGAGCCGATCGAGCCGACACCGTACACAGACAGGAAGGCCATGTAGTCGCGCGGGAACCTGGTACGCCATCGTGCTTCGGCCGCCTGCCAGTTGATGTGTTCGTCCACCCCGAGGTCCGGAGGCAGAACCTGCCGCAACGCTGCCATTCCTGTCGGATCTTCCATGGAAAGCTGCTCCCGTCCCTTCGGTCACATCGGCGCGAGTCTAAAAGGCGGCACTGACAACGGCTGTGCCAGGAACACGGATGCGCCGGAGTTGCTCTCAAAGATGGTGCAGCGAAGGGCAGTTGACCTGACGGCAGGTCGCCGTGGGGCTGTCAGAGGTGTCCGCCGCACCCGCAGCCCGTCATGGCCGCCCCCTCCTCGGGCGGCGGGGTCTGTGCGGCGGCTTGCTCGACCGCCGCGAGCAGTCGACGGCGTTCCTCCGGCGGGATCCACCTGCCGTCGACCACGACACCGTGGATGCTCCGGGTGTTGCGGATGTCGCGCAACGGGTCGGCGTCGAGGACGAGGAGATCGGCGGCCTGTCCGCGGGCCACGGTGCCGACGGACGGCAGGGAGAGGGTGCGGGCCGCGTCCTGGGTGGCTGCGCGCAGGACCTGGGCGGGCGTGAGGCCGGCTGCCACGAGCAGCGCCAGTTCGTCGTGGAGGGCGAAGCCCGGGACGAGGTATCCCGTCCCGGTGTCGGTGCCCGCCGCCAGCCGTACACCCGCATGGTGCAGTTCAGCGACCAGCCTCAGCCGGTGCGCGAAGATCCGCCGGATCTGTCGCTCCTGCTCGGGGGTGCGCCCGCCCGTCAGGGCCGCCAGCTGGTCCGGCCAACCGGCCACCTGCCAGGCGGGGAGGTACTTCCATTCCTCCGAGCCGGAGGGGACGTCTTCGGGCAGCTCCAGCGTGCGGTGCACGCTGAGCGTGGGGACGACGGCGGTCCCGTCGGCCGCCAGACGCCGGAAGAGGGCCTTCGCCCGGTCCGGGTCGTAGCCGCGCACCGCCCGCCATTCGAGCGGATGCACCTGCTGGAACCAACTGTGATAGCGGGACAGACTGCTGGGGTCGCGCGGGTCGATCCGTACGGCGGCCAGCCGACGCCGTATCTCCTTCTCGTGCCGTGAGGTCGCCAGCAGCAGCGCGTGCAGGTGCTCGATGCTGCGGTGGCCGGTGGCGCTGGCCTCCGCGATCGGCAGCGTGTCGGGGCAGTGGCCGAGATGGGGGATGCCCTGGCGCCGGGCCTCGTCCACGATGGCGAAGTACGCCTCGCGGGACAGGCGGGAGTAGACCTTGACGAAGTCCGCGCCCTCGCGCCTGACCCGCCGTACGGCTCGCCGGGCCTCGGCCGCGTCGCTCACCTCGATGGTGGGTCCCACGTCGGCCGCCCACAGTGAGGGGCTGCCGTCGACGATGGGGCTGCCGATCACCCAGCGGGGGCCGAGCAGTGCGCCCCTGCGGATCTTCTCCCGCCACTCGTGGTGGACGGGTTGGCCCCGCATCTCCCGGACCGTGGTGACGCCGGCGAGGGCGTACAGCGCCGGGACCACCGTCTCCGGACCGTCACTGTGGGTGTGCGCCTCGATCAGCCCCGGGATCAGGTACTTGCCGGTCAGGTCGACCGTGCGGGTGCCCGGGTGCAGCCGGATGCGTGCGCTCGGGGCGAGTTGGGTGATGCGGCCGCCCTCCACGACGACCGTCATGTCAGGGGCCGCAGGTGCTCCCGATCCGTCGATCACGGTGACATGGGTGAGCGCCAACGGTTCGGTGTCGACGCTGCGCGCGGTCCTCGCCGCTGCCGCATCCGCGGTGCCGGCGGTCACCGTGCCGGTCAATGCCGCCCCCGTGATGGCTGCGGCCCCACCAAGGAAGCCGCGCCGTGCCGTGCCGCGACGTGGTCCCTCTGTTGCCTCGGACATGCTGGTTTCCCTCCTGGCGGTGGACGGGGCGGTTGTTGTCCGGCGCCCGTCACGACTCTGGCGGATGCGAAGCCGTAGGACAGTGGGGCCAGACGGCGGGTACGGGGGTGTTGCTGGGACCACCAGGAGAGGTCGACGAGCCGCCCCGGTCGCCCGAAGCGCCTGCCCTTGAGGGGCGTCAAGCGAAAGTGAGTACGCCTTCGCCCTTGTAGCCTCATCCGGATGATGATCGAAGCGGGCGTGATCGAAAGGATCTGGCGGTACCCGATCAAGTCGACAGGCGGCGAGTTGCTCGACCGCGCGGAGGTTGAGTTCAGGGGGCTTGTCGGCGACCGTCTCTTCGCGGTGCGTGACGCGCAGGGCAAGTTCGGCTCGGGGAAGAACACCCGCCGCTTTCGCAGGATGCCGGGCCTGTTGCAGCTGCGTTCCCGCTACGTGGACCAGGTCGGTGCGCGGAACTCCTCGGAGCCCGGGGCGAGTTGGTACCGGATCCGACCGCCTTTCTTCGTCGCTACCTCGGTCGTGAGGACGCGCGCTGGCTCGTGAGGGGGCGATCGCGCAGTTTCACCAGTTGCCTGTCACGCCACCGTTCGTGGAGGACACGTGGTTGGGGAACAAGGCGCGGACAGGCGATGCGGTGTGCGTTCAGTTCGTGCGATCCAGTGAGCGCTGCGTCATGACGAACGAGGCTCAACAGCGCTGTCCCGCGGAGGGACGCCGGGGCCTACGGCGTGCTTGGGCCACACCACCAGGAGGAACACGTGTCAGACTGGCAACCGCTCACCCCCGAGGCGCAGCTCGCCGATGCGAAGAAACAGCTGAACCTCCCGCGTATCGTCGTGATCTGCGGCTCCACCCGTTTCATGACCGAGATGGCCGAGGCCGATCTGCGGGAGACCACAGCCGGACGGATCGTTGTCAAGCCGGGTTGTGACATGAAGTCGCCGCACGCACTCTGGTCCGATCCTGTCGAGGCCGGGGAGCTGAAGGCCCGACTCGACGAACTGCACCGAGCGAAGATCCGGCTCGCCGACGAGGTGCTCGTGGTCGGGAACTACATCGGAGACAGCACCCGAGCCGAGATCGCCTACGCCCGGTCGCTGGGCAGGCCCGTGCGCTTCACCCACCCCGAGGTCGACCCCGGCGCCTGACCGCCTGGGCATCCCCTGGAACAGGGCGCGGGCGAGGCAGGTCACGGCCGGAGAGCCACTGGGGTGGGCGCCGCGGCGGTGCACGAGAGGGCCGTGGCGCAAGGTGAAGCGCATCACTCGTCCGTCGTGAGCGCTCGTACACGATCGCCGGGTTAGGCGCCCGCGATCACGGGGCAGGACGACGTAACCCCGAGGCGCAGGTCTCCCTTTCGCACCTCCTTTGACGAGAGATACAGGACATGTCTGGTCAAGAACCCGCACACCACCCCCCTCGCCGCGTCGGCGTCGTGGCCGAGTCCGCCTCCGGAGAGACACGGGTCGCGGCGACCCCGGCGACGGCACGGCTGCTGCTGAACCTCGGCTACGAGGTCGTCGTAGAGTCCGGAGCCGGCGAGGCCTCCGGCTTCGACGACCAGGCGTACGCCGACGTCGGCGTGGGGATCGCCGAGGCCTGGGACGCGGACATCGTGCTGAAGGTGAACGCCCCCACCGAGGCCGAGATCCGCCGGTTGCGCAGGGGTGCCGTCGTGGTCGCCCTGCTGGCCCCGGCGCAGAAGCCCGAGTTGCTCCAGGCACTCGCCGACGCCGGGGTGACGGCCCTGGCGCTCGACGCGGTGCCGCGCATCTCGCGGGCCCAGTCGATGGACGTACTGTCCTCGATGGCGAACATCGCCGGATACCGCGCGGTCATCGAGGCCGCGCACGTCTTCGGACGGTTCTTCACCGGTCAGGTCACCGCGGCGGGCAAGGTGCCGCCGGCGAAGGTGCTGGTGGCCGGCGCGGGCGTGGCCGGTCTCGCGGCGATCGGGGCTGCCTCCAGCCTCGGGGCGATCGTGCGTGCCACCGACCCCCGCCCGGAGGTCGCGGACCAGGTGAAGTCGCTGGGCGGCGAGTACCTGCCGGTGAATGCCGCCCAGGAGGCGAGCACCGACGGCTACGCCAAGGCGACCTCCGCCGACTACGACCGTGCCGCCGCCGAGCTCTACCACGAGCAGGCGCGGGACGTGGACATCGTCATCACCACCGCGCTGATCCCCGGGCGGCCCGCGCCGCGCCTGCTGACGGCCGAGGACGTGGCCGCGATGAAGCCGGGGAGCGTCATCGTCGACATGGCCGCCGCGATGGGCGGCAACGTCGAGGGCACCGTGCCGGGCCGGATCGTGGTGACCGACAACGGCGTGACCCTCATCGGCTACACCGACCTGGCCTCCCGGCTTCCGGCCCAGGCCTCGCAGCTGTTCGGCACGAACCTGGTCAACCTGCTGAAACTGCTGACGCCCGGCAAGGACGGGCAGCTGACGATCGACTTCGACGACGTCGTGCAGCGGGCGGTGACCGTGGTGCGGGACGGTGACGTCACCTGGCCGCCGCCCCCCGTCGCGGTCTCGGCCGCCCCTGCCGCGCAGCCCGCGGCCGCACCCGAGGCGCCAGCACCGACCCGAACGGGGCTGACGCCCGCCCGGCGCTTCGGCCTGATCGGGCTCGGGATGCTCGCGATGTTCCTGCTGGTGGCCTTCGCGCCGGCCCAACTCGCCGGCAACTTCACCGTGTTCGCGCTGGCGGTGGTGATCGGCTACTACGTCATCGGCAAGGTGCACCACGCGTTGCACACCCCGCTGATGTCGGTGACCAACGCGATCTCCGGGATCGTCGTGATCGGCGCCCTGCTCCAGATCGGGCACGAGAGCCGGCTCGTCACCACGCTGTCCTTCGTGGCGATCCTGCTGACGAGCGTCAACATCTTCGGAGGTTTCGCCGTCACCCGCCGCATGCTGTCCATGTTCTCGAAAGGCTGAGCCGAGATGACCTCCCTGACCGCCTCCCACGCGGCCGACCTGGTCGCCGCCCTGCTGTTCATCCTCAGCCTGGCCGGTCTGTCCCAGCACCGCACCTCCCGCGCCGGCGTCGTCTACGGCATCGCCGGCATGGGCCTCGCCCTGGTGGCCACCGTGGTGGTCGCGTCGCGGAGCATCAGCGCCGGAGCGGTCGCGCTGATCGTGCTGGCGATGGCGCTCGGCGCGGCGCTGGGCCTGTGGCGGGCCCGGCGCGTCGAGATGACGCAGATGCCCGAACTCATCGCCGTCCTGCACAGCTTCGTCGGCCTGGCCGCCGTGCTGGTGGGCTGGAACAGCTACCTGGAGGTGGAGTCCCACGGCGCGGCGCAGGACCGGATCGCCGCCGACCTGCTGGGCATCCACCACGCCGAGGTGTTCATCGGCATCTTCATCGGCGCGGTCACCTTCACCGGCTCGATCGTCGCGTTCCTGAAGCTGTCGGCGCGCATCAACTCCCGGCCGCTGATGCTGCCGGGCAAGAACGCCCTGAACATCGGGGCGCTCGTGGCGTTCGTCGCGCTGACCGTGTGGTTCACGCTCAGTCCCAGCCTGCCGCTGATGATCGCGGTGACGGCACTGGCCATGGCGCTCGGCTGGCACCTGGTCGCCTCCATCGGCGGCGGCGACATGCCCGTCGTCGTCTCCATGCTGAACAGCTACTCGGGCTGGGCGGCGGCCGCGGCCGGCTTCCTGCTCGACAACAACCTGCTCATCGTCACCGGCGCGCTGGTCGGCTCCTCCGGTGCCTACCTGTCGTACATCATGTGCAAGGCGATGAACCGGTCCTTCCTCTCGGTCATCGCGGGTGGCTTCGGCATCGAGGCCCCGTCCGGAGGCGAGGAGGAGCAGGGGGAGCACCGTGAGGTGCGGGCGGCGGAGGTGGCCGAGATGCTCGCCCAGGCCCGCTCGGTGATCATCGCCCCCGGTTACGGCATGGCGGTCGCGCAGGCCCAGCACCCGGTGGCGGAGCTGACCCGGCAGTTGCGCGGGCGGGGCGTCGAGGTCCGTTTCGGCGTCCACCCCGTCGCCGGGCGGCTGCCCGGTCACATGAACGTGCTGCTGGCCGAGGCGAAGGTGCCGTACGACATCGTCCTGGAGATGGACGAGATCAACGACGACTTCGACGGCACCTCGGTCGTCCTGGTCATCGGCGCGAACGACACCGTCAACCCGGCCGCCACCGAGGATCCGGCGAGCCCGATCGCCGGGATGCCGGTGCTGCGGGTCTGGGAAGCGGAGCAGGTCGTCGTCTTCAAGCGGTCCATGGCCTCCGGTTATGCCGGAGTGCAGAACCCCCTGTTCTTCCGGGAGAACAGCAGCATGCTGTTCGGCGACGCCAAGCAGAGCGTGGAAGGGATCCTGCACGCCCTGGGCGCCGACAGCCGACGCGACGCGGCACCGGCGGCGCAGCAGTCGACGGTGCCCAGTCGCTGACGGGTCGTCCGTTCGCGTGCGCCGGAGCGTGGAGGTGCGGGCAGTCGGCCGGGGTGGGCCCGGTGCTTCGGGACCGGCCGTTGCTGAACCTCCCGTACCGGCGCCCGCACCTCACGCCCGCCACCGTGCTCAGGCTGATCCGGACGGGCGAGCACCGAAGCGGGCGCCGCGGATCGCCCGGCGCTGGCTCGCGGTGGTGTCACCCCAGACCCCGTCCGCCTCTCCGTGACGGACGGCCCAGTCACGGCAGTCGACCAGCACCGGGCACCGGCGGCACACCGCCCGGGCACGCGCCGTCGCCCGGTCGGTCTCGGCCAGGGGAAAGAACAGTTCGGGATCCTCGCCCACGCACAGAGCCCGGACGCGCCAGGCAGAGCGAGGGTCCTCGATCGAGGGTGTTCGAGCCATACCGCACCTCCGCGGTCCGACAAGGGCACAGGTGTGAGCGCGGCGTGAGAGCCACGGTCCCGGCAGAGGTGCACAGCATCTTAGGCAGCCCGGTCGCCAAAAGGCCATAGCAGACTTTTACGACATTGCGGCTTATCGCGGTTCGCGTGCATCCGTCGAGTCCTTTTGCGGTGAAGAGGGGTGAAGTATCGATTCAGCAGATGTCCACGTGATTGTGTGGGAATTGTGTGGACTTCGTGATTGAATCTTGTACGACTCGGCTGGGTGGCTCGAACCGACCGAGTGGATTCGCGCTGCCTGTGGCTGAGGGGGCGCCGTCTCCCGCCGCCGCACATGAAAGGGCCCTTGCGTGAGCGCGAACATTTCCAACTTCTACTACGGGGCCGTGACTCCGGTCGCCGCCTACCTGATGGCCTGCCTCGGCGCCGGTCTGGGACTGCGCTGCACGACGCGCTCGCTCCGGCGCCCGCAGCGCAAGGCCGGGTGGCTGGCCCTGGGGGCCATATCGATCGGGTGCGGGATCTGGACCATGCACTTCATCGCCATGATCGGCTTCAGCGTCCAGGGCGCGCTGGTCGGATACGACCCGACGGAGACGTTCCTGAGTCTCGCGGTCGCGATCGTGGTCGTCTCCGGGGGCGTCTTCCTCGTCGGCTACCGGGGTGCTTCCCCCGCGACCCTGGCGACGGCCGGCACCGTCACCGGGCTGGGGGTGGCGGCCATGCACTACCTCGGGATGGCCGCCATTCACACCAACGGCACCCTGCACTACGACACGGGCGTGGTCGTCCTCTCCGTGGCCATCGCCATCGTGGCCGCCACGGCGGCACTGTGGGCCGCGGTCTCGATCCACGCGCTGTGGGCCAGCCTGGGCGCCAGCCTGGTCATGGGGCTGGCCGTCACCGGCATGCACTACACCGGCATGGCCGCCGTGAACGTCCACCTCACGGGCTCCGTGACCGGAACCTCCTCCACCAGCGTGCTGTCGTTCCTCCTCGTCATGCTCGCGGGCCCCGTCATCGCGCTCATCGTCGCCGCCACCATCGTCATGTTCGACCCCGACCTGATGCTCGGCGACGACAACTGGGCCGAGGGCACACCGGCGTTGGCCGACGCCCCCTTCGCGGGCCAGTAGCGGCCCGCGCTGATCTCTCGGCGATCACGCTTCCAGAAGCCTGCGCTTCTGCTCCTCGAACTCGGCGTCCGTGAGCACGCCCTGGGTCTTCAGTTCGCCGAGCTGCTTCAGCTGTTCGATCTTGGTGGTCATGTCGGGGGCCGCAGGAGCCGCCGGAGGTTCGGCGTAGGAGGGCGCAGGGGGCTGGGGTGCCTGCTGGGCCGCCCAACGCCCCTGCTGTCGGCGGCTCACACGGTTCGACACGGCGGTCGCCGTTCCGGCGACGACGGCGGTACGCGCGACCCCGCGGAGGAGACCTGGCATGACTGTTTCCCTTCGCTGTCCGTCGGTGTTGTGGGCTCAGCCGGCCGTCTCGGTCGCTTCGAGGGCCGCGACCACGGCGGGCACCGGGATCCGTCCGGAGGCGACCATCCGGGCCCCGCCACGGCGCAGGGCGGCGGCGAAGGGCGCGGCCCACCGGTTCTCGTAGAGCAGGATGCCCGCGGAGCAGCCGGGCTCCAGCGCCTTGGCGGCCTCGTCGATGTCGTCCTTGCCGAGGAGTCCTGACGAGGCTCCCTCGAAGACGGCGAGGTCGAGTTGGCCGTCGCCGGTGAAGTCGGCGATCTCCATGCCGGTCACCGAGCCGTCGTCGTCCTTCCTGACGAACACCAGGTCCAGGATCCGGATGAGTCCGCGGTCCACGAGATCGACGAGGATGGGCAGGCCCTCGCCCGTCATCCGGTTACCGGGGAACTCGACGACCAGATAGTCGATGGGGCCCACGTCTTCGAAGGCCTCGAATTCGTCGCTCACGGCGTCACCTCTGGTGCTCGTGGCTGTCGTCCCCCGCGTTGCTGTCTTCCCCCGCTGTCGCCCCAGGGCTCCCCTGACTCGTCGCCCCGGAGTGGCCTGACCCAATTGCATCACCGGAGCGTGGCCCTCGCACCTCGGTGCGCCGTTCACCCGCCCGGTTCACCCGGGTCGCGCGCTCCACTGCGGCCGTCTGTGCTGGGCACCATGAGCGCTAGCGGTGACGAACAGCTCTCGGACGACGAGCGCGGTGAACTGGCCGAACTGCGGCAGCGGGTCCATGCCCTGGAGAGCGCCGGGCCGCCCCCAGCGGCGCGGCACCACCCGTGGCGCTCGCTCGGCTCGGTCCTGCTGATCCTCCTCGCCGCACTGCTGGCGATGCTGTCCGTCGTCGCGGTGTGGGCGAACAGCATCGTCCAGGACACGGACCGGTACGTGAAGACCGTCGGCCCGCTGGCGAGCGACCCGGACGTGCAGAAGGCGGCCACCAACCGGATCACCGCCGCCGTACTCGCCCAGGTCGACGTGGACGCGCTGGTCAAACAGCTCACGGACGCGGCCTCGGCGAAGGGCGTGCCTCCGCAGGCGGCCAAGCTGCTCGGCAATCTGGACGGCCCGATCGAGAGCGGGCTCAAACAGCTGGTCAGCGGCACGGTGGAGCGGGTGGTCACCAGCAATGCCTTCGAGACGATCTGGGTGAACGGCAACCGCCGGGCTCACGCGGCCCTGGACAAGGCCCTGACCGGCGAGGCCGACGGCACGGTCAAGGTGGAGAACAACCAGGTCGTCGTCGACCTGGGCCCGATCGTCGCCGAGGTCAAGGACCAGTTGGTCGCCGCCGGCTTCACACCCGCCGCCAAGATCCCGGCCGTTCACACGAACTTCGTGGTGTTCGCGTCGAAGGATCTCGGCAAGATCAGGTCCTATGTCAGAGTGCTGCAGATCCTCGGAGGCTGGCTGCCCGTCATCGCGCTGCTGATCGCGGCCGCGGGGATCTACGTGGCGTTCAACCGCCGGCACGCGCTGATCGGGGCTGCCCTGGCGGTGTTCGTCGCCATGCTGGTCCTCGGCATCGGCCTCACCGTCTTCCGCGACGTCTACCTCAATCACCTGCCGTCCGGCGTCTCCGAGGCCGCCGCGGGATCCGTGTACGACGCCCTGATCAGGTTCCTGCGGGCCGGTATCCGCGCCCTCGCCGCGGTCGCCCTGTTCACCGCGATCGGCGCCTTCTTCGCCGGCCCGTCCCGGGTCGCCGTCGTCACGCGTACCGCCTGCCGTAGGAGCATCGGCGCGCTGCGCGACGTGACGACCTCGGCGGGCCTTCGGCTCGGGGCGGTCGGGCGGTTCGTCCATCGCTTCAAGCGCTGGATCGGAGTGGTCATCCTGGTGGTCGCGGCGATCGTCCTGTTCACCTGGACCTACCCGACCACGGCGGTCGTGGTGTGGACGGCGGTGATCACTCTGGTCGCCTTCGCGATCCGTGAGTTCCTGGACTACGACGCCGCCTCCCCGTCCTCCGGCGCGGACGCCGGGGCCGCCGCCGCGCACTGACTCGGCTCGCCGGGTGCAGCGTCAGGGGATACGTTGAATGCGGAAGCCCGTGAACCAGCCGTCCCGCAGGCACAAGGGCCGCGAGCACGGCGCGAACGGAGTTCGCTCCGAGACCGCCGGCCCGCTGCGCCGGTCGCGGTCCGGCCACCACACGGCCCACCACACGGCACCCGGCCGGCGGGCGACTCGGAGCGGACATCCCACAACTGACGGCCCGTCGTCCCCGTAGGCGCGGAGGCGGCCATCCCCGGGAGCCGCTGTCATGACAGAGAACCACCTCGACGGCCGCGAGTTGCGGCACCGCACCCCGCAGGAGCGGGCCGCGCTGGGCAAGGCGGCGCGGGCCGCGGTCCCGCGCTCCAGCCACGCCGAGTTCGCGCCGGGACCGAAACGACCGGACCCGCTCGAGATCATCGGGGAGCAGTCGGCGACCCGACTGCCCGAGCTCGTGCCGGTCCGCTACGGGAGGATGTCCGAGTCTCCGTTCCGGTTCTACCGGGGAGCCGCCGCCATCATGGCGTCGGATCTCGCGGAGACGCCCCGGACGGGCTTCAGGACCCAACTGTGCGGCGACGCGCACATGTTGAACTTCCGGCTGCTGGCCTCACCCGAGCGCCGCCTCATGTTCGACATCAACGACTTCGACGAGACACTGCCGGGCCCCTGGGAGTGGGACGTCAAACGCCTGGCCGCCAGTCTCGTCATCGCCGGCCGCGCCAACGGCTTCAGCACCAAGGAGCGGGCCGCGATCGTACGGGCCACCGTGCGCTCGTACCGCGAGAACATGCGCGCCTTCGCCGGAATCGGCAACCTGGCCGTCTGGTACGCCCAGTTCGACGAGAAGTGGGTGGAGGACCGGTTCGGGGACGACGTCTCCGCGCGGGGCCGGGACCGCTGGGAGCAGGCCCTGACCAAGGCGCGTTCGCACGACACCCTCCAGGTCTTCGACAAGCTCACTGCGGTCGTCGACGGCAAGCGGCGCATCGTCCCCGATCCGCCGCTCATCACCCGCCTCGAAGACCTGCTGCCGGACGAGCGGCGCGGCCGGCTCGAGCAGCAGATCACCCGGTTGATCGAGCGGTACGGCAAGAGCCTGCAAGCGGACCGGCGGTTCCTGCTGGAGCAGTACCGGGTGGCCGACATGGCGCGCAAGGTCGTCGGGGTCGGCAGTGTCGGCACCCGCTGCTGGATCGTGCTCCTGCTGGGGCGGGACGACGAGGACCCCCTGTTCCTCCAGGCGAAGGAGGCCGACGAGTCGGTGCTGGCACCGCACGTCGGGCCCACCGCGTACCCGACCCAGGGCGAGCGCGTCGTGTCCGGGCAGCGGCTGATGCAGGCCACCAGTGACATCTTCCTGGGCTGGGAGCGGGTCGAGGGGCTCGACGGCCGACGCCGCGACTTCTACGTACGGCAGCTGCGGGACTGGAAGTGGGTCGCCGTGGCCGAGGACATGGTGCCGCAGGGCATGCGGACGTTCGGCGCCCTGTGCGGGGTGACACTGGCCCGCGCCCACGCCAGGTCCGGCGACCGCATCGCCATCGCCGCGTACCTGGGCGGCAGCGACTCCTTCGACCGGGCACTGGTCACGTTCGCCGAGCGCTACGCCGACCAGAACGAACGGGATCACCAGGCGCTCGTCGACGCCATCCGCGCCGGAAGGCTGCCGGCGGAGGCCACCTGAGGAGGCACCGGCGTCACATGTCGGGCAACAGGGGCAGCCCGAAGGCCTCGCCGATACCGAGGGCGGCGGTGACCACGCGGGCGCTGCCGACGACGGGGGCGATGGCCACGAGGGTGCCCTGGATCTTCTCCAGGGGTACGCCGATGTCGTCGGCGGCGGCGACGTTGAGCAGGTACGAGGCGGGGGAGGCGCCCGTGGCCACCAGCGCGGCGATACGGGTCAGCAGGTAGGTTTCCGGGGGCAGTCCGGATCGTTCGAACGCGTTCTGCGTCATCTCGACCAGCGTGTCGAACACGGGGGTGTCCGCCGCGCCGGGCACGCCGCCGCCGTCGGGCCTGTTCGTTTCCTCGACCATCCTCCGGGTCCTCTCTCGCGACCGGAGCAGTGCTCCGGATCCTGACCGATTGCCCTCAACGCTGGCCACCGGACGGCCCGTCCTGCCTCACCCGGCAAGGGTGAGCGGTGACCGGCGCGCCCGTCGGCTGGTGAGGGACCTCGCGACCCACGGGTCGGCTCCCCTGCCGACGCGCGCGAGGGCGACCGGCTCCCGAACCTCACCCCCCACGGGTGATCACCGGCGCCGGATCGCGCCGCATGCTCGCAGGTGAGGCGCTGAATGCCGCCTCTCGCCGGGGAAGTGAGGGAACGACCATGGCCACGACCGCGACGCACCGCCACTCGGAAACCGCCGAGGCGACTGCCGGCGGACTGACAGTGTTCGCCGCTGTCCTGCTGTTCATCGCCGGTGTCCTGGACCTCTTCCGGGGCATCATGGCGATCGCCAACGACGACGTGTTCGTGAACACCCCCAACTACGTCTTCAAGTTCGACCTGACCAGCTGGGGTTGGATCCAGCTGGTCCTCGGAGTGATCGCCATGTGCGTGAGCGCGGGTCTCTTCACGCGCGCCACCTGGGCCCGGGTCGTCGGGGTCGGTATCGCGGGGCTGGCGATCATCGCCAACTTCCTGTCGATCCCGTACTACCCCGTCTGGTCACTCACCCTGATCGCCATGTACGGCTTCGTCATCTGGGGCCTGTGCACCGTGCGGAGGGACCGCTGAGCGACGTACCGCCCCCTGGTGTGGCGCCGAAGTCGGGAGGACCCATCGCCGGAACGACATCGCGGAGCGGCCAAGGCCCCGGGGCGCGGAGTCAGCCGCCGGAAGCCGACCTGCTGAGAACCATGCTGGGCCGGCCGGAGTACCGCAGGGCCCTGGTGTTCTGTGGCCTGATCGGTGTTCCGGTGGCACTGATCGCCTTCTGGTTCCTTGTGGCGGTCCACCAGCTGGAGCAGCTGATCTGGACGGACTGGCCCAAGGACCTGGGCTGGGAGAAGGCTCCCTGGTGGTGGGCGCTTCCCCTGCTCACGCCGGCCGGTGTGGTGGTCGGTGTGGTGGCCGCCCGGTTTCCGGGCCGGGGTGGACACGTGCCGGCGGGGGGCCTGCACTCCGGTGGCGTCACGAGACGGGCGCTGCCCGGCGTCCTGATCGCCGCGCTGGTCGGTCTGCCGCTCGGCGCCGTGCTGGGGCCCGAGGCACCGCTGATCGCGATGGGCGGCGGACTGGCGCTGCTCCTCGCGCGCGTGGCCCGGGCTCCCGAGACCGAGGCGAGCACCGCGCTGCTGAGCGCGGCCGGGGCGGCGGCCGCCGTCTCCGCGCTCTTCGGGAATCCGATCGTCGGGGCGGTGCTGCTGATCGAGGTGGCCGGGGTGGGCGGTCCGCAACTGTTCGCGGTGATGCTGCCGGCACTGCTGGCCAGCGGGGTGGGTGACCTGATCTTCACCGGTTTCGTCCACTGGACCGGTCTCGAGACGGGGAGCCTGGACATCGGCCTGCCGAAGCCGCCGCCGCTGGACTGGGCGGACGTGCTGTGGGCGGTGGTGCTGGCGCCCGCCCTCGCCTTCCTCATCCACTGGGCCTTCGTGGGCGGGCGGTTCGCGGCCCGGTTCGTGGCGGCCCGGACGGTACGCAACACCACCCTCTGCGCACTGGCCGCGGCGGTCTGCGTCACCCTCTACGCCGTCGCCACGGGGCGCTCGCCCGCCGAGGCGGCCCTGTCGGGCGAATCCACCCTCTCGGATCTGGCGCACGATCCGCACGCCTGGCCGGTGGGCGCCCTGATCGCGGTGCTTGCCTTCAAGGGCCTGGCGTACGCGCTGTGTCTGGGCAGTCTGCGCGGTGGTCCCGTCTTCCCCGCCCTGTTCCTCGGTGGGGCGGCCGGTGTGCTGCTGGCGCCGCTGCCCGGTCTGGGCCTGGTCCCGGCGATGGCGGTGGGGATGGCGGCCTCGGTGACCGCGGCCCTGCGGCTGCCCGTGAGCAGCGTCGTCCTGGTCGTGCTCCTGCTGGGCAACGTCGACACGGTGGCGCTGGTGGTGCTGGCCGCGGTCGGATCCTTCGTGCTCGTCCAACTGCTGCCGCAGGGCCCGGCCCTTCCCGCGATGGGTGAGCAGCCGGCCGATCGCGCGGCTCACTGACGCTCTGTCCGGCCGGGTGGTCCCGCGCTGTGCACGGGCGGGCCCGGCGGTTCAGGCGTGCCCAGGCGGCGGGCGGCCCAGGGTTCGCGGGCGATGACCGCGCCGGCCGTGAGGCACAGGGTCGCGACCACGCAGAGCGTGATGAGCCAGGACAACAGTGTGAAGACGGCGCCCAGAGAGCCGTACTTCTCCAGGCTGCGGTTGAGGGCCCGGGGGACGTACAGCGAGGCGGTGGAGGTGAGGACGGCCAGGGCCGACCCGGTCAGCAGCGCGCCCGGCAGCAGCGGCCGCCAGGGGATGCGCGCGACCAGCAGCAGGTGCTGCGTCCACCACCAGATGCCGATCTCCGCGATCAGCAGCAGGGGCACGCCGAGCCACAGACCGAGGCCGAAGCCGTTGCGCAGGCTTCCCTGTACGGCGAACATGGCCAGCCATGTCGCGATCCAGGCGATCCAGCGCCAGGCGGCCACCCGCGCGCTCGCCTTGGGCAGGCTCCACGCGCGCTGGCACAGCCGTTGCATCGCGCGGCTGCACGCGGTGGCCGACAGGAGCACCATCAGCGCGCCGACGACACCGGTGGTCTGCCGCAGCTCGTCGGAGGGATCGGCGGTGCCCAGGAGGACCTTGCTCAGTTCGGCGTTCGAGCTTCCGGTCAGTCCGAAGGCCTCGTGCAGGGACGTGACGAACTGGTCACGCAGCCACTGCGGGGCGATGGAGGCCACCACGAACAGCAGGGGTACGGCCGTGAGGAAGGTCTGGGCGGCCAGCCGGGTCGCGGAGTCGAACACGTTCACCGAGATCAGGTGCGACAGCAGATGCGTGATCACGGGGAACCGGTTCTCGGCCTGGGCGCGCAGCTCCGTCAGCCGGGACTGTGTCGAGGCGACACGCTCCCGCAGTGCTGTCCGGCGTGACGGACGGTCCGGGCGCTTTCTTCCGGCTCCTGTCCCTGGCTGCATGCTGCCAGGGTGCCGCTCCTGCGGCCGCTTGGCCCGGGCAGGTGTACGACACAGGGCCGGATGGGCCAAAATCTCGCGCGAAACGGGGCGCGGGGGCGGGTCCGAGTTCGGGTCGAGCCCCGGCTGTACGGACCGGCTTTGCGGCCGACGAATTGTGCGGTGCGGACCCGGCGGGGAAACTGAACGCATGGCCGGGAGTCGTGCCGTCGCCGGACGCGCGCCGTCGCGCGGGGGCCGCGATGGTGCTTGACCTGGTGGTCATAGGTCTCGCGATCACCGTGTTCCCTCTGTCGGTGACCGCGTTCGTCCTGGTGCTGTCGGCGCGCCGGGGAGTCTGGAACGGCCTGGTCTTCATCCTCGCCTGGCTCGCCTGCTTCGTGGCCGTCCTGGCCGCCGTACTGCTGACCACGGGCGGCGAACCGCCGGCTCCGCACTCCCCGCCCTCCACCGCGTCGTCCGCCGTCAAGCTCGCCATCGGCGTGGGACTCATCGGATACGGCTGGTACCGGCACCGCTCCCGACGCAGGAACAGTGAGGGGGCCGCCCCCGCTGCGGGCCGACGGCACAAGTCCTCCGGCGGACTGATGGCGCGACTCGACGACATCTCCCTGTGGACCGCGGCGGGCCTGGGGCCGCTGCTCCAGCCGTGGGGGCTCGTGGCAGCCGGGGCGGCGACGGTGGTCAGCGCGGATCTGTCCCACGCGTCCTCCTACCTGGCCCTGTTCGGATACTGCCTCCTGGCCACGAGCAGTCTGCTGGTGATGGAGGTCTGGACGACGTTCGCTCCGGACTCGGCCCGAGTGCGCCTGGGCAGACTCCGCACCTGGATCACCGCCCACCAGGAGCAGGCGCTGGTGGCCGTGGCACTGGTAGCCGGACTGTTCCTGGTGAGCAGGAGCATCGCCCAGTTGACGTCCTGAGCCGCTGCCCGACGCCGGCGAGGTCAGTGACCGTCAGAGGCCAGCGCGGTGCGGTCGTCTGTGGCGGTTCGCGTGGTGTGGTGTCTTGAGCGGCGGGTCAGCAGTTTGCCGAGCTCCCAGGCGAGGAGCAGGGCGAGGGCGGCCAGCAGGGCCCAGCCGAACTGCCGTGCGTTGAGCTCGGTCGTTCCCAGCAGGCGCCGGAAGCCGTCCATCTGGGTGACCAGCACGGAGAGCACCAGCTGGGTCAGGGCCACCCAGTTCATCTGCTTGCTGTCGAAGGTGGCGGGCGTCAGCACGGACTCCGTCTCGCTGCGGCACTCGAAGGCCGCCACGATCAGGCAGAGGGAGAAAGCGGTGAAGGCGATCGACTGGCCGGTCGCGACGCTGTCGTAGCGCGCCTGCCCGAGCTTGATCAGACCGAGCAGGGCGAGGGTGATCGCCAGTCCGGCGAGTCCGACCGTGACCAAGACGGGCCGGGTGAGCACCGACTCCCCGCGCGGACGCGGCCTGCGGCTCATGAGCCCGGGGCTCTCCTGGTCGAAACCGAGCGCGAAGCCGAAGGAGGCGTTCACCACGAAGTGGATCCACAGCACCTGCGGCGGGGTGAAGGGTTCGCCGGCCGCGATGTTGAAGACGGTCGCTCCGAGGAAGGTCAGCACGAAGGTGACCAGCAGGAGCAGAACGAAGCGGATGTACTTGGTGAGGTTGTCGTAGATCGCCCGGCCCTGTTCCACGGCGTAGACGAGAGTGGAGAAGTTGTCGTCGGAGAGGATCATGCGTCCGGCGTTCTTCGCCACGTCGGTGCCACTGCCCATCGCGATGCCGATGTCGGCTGCCTTGATGGCGGGTGCGTCGTTGACGCCGTCCCCGGTCATCGCCACGACCTCGCCCTTTTTCTTGAGGGTGTTGGCGAGCAGCACCTTGTGCTCCGGCGCGACCCGTCCCACGACCCCGATGCGGTCGATGCGGGCCAGCTGCTCCTCCGGGGTCAGTGCGGCGAAGTCGGCGCCGAGGACGGCCTCGCCGGGGATGCCGATCTGGCGGGCGATGGCCGCGCCGGTGGTGACGTCGTCGCCGGTCACCAGGCGCACCCGGATGTGCGCCGCCTGCGCGTTGGCCACCGCGGCCGTGGACTCCGGGCGGGGCGGATCGACCATCGCGACGAGACTGGTCAGCTGGAGCCCGGTGACGTACCCCAGCAGGTCGCCGTCGGGGTCGAAGTCGGCCGGGGCGAGATCGCGGGTGGCCGCGGCCATCACCCGGTTGCCCTCGCCGCCCATCCGCTCGGTCGCCGTCCGGGCGCGAGCCTGCAACTCGGCGTCCCACGGCACGGTCCGGCCCGCCGCGAGCGCTCCGGCCGTACGTGCCATCACCGCGGGTGCCGCGCCTTTGACGAAACACCGGACGACCGGACGGCCGGCGGGGTCGACGGCCGAGTTGAAGGTCGCCATCAGCTTGTAGTCCGGGTCGAACGGCAGGACCGCCAGACGCGGGAACCGCTCCCTGGTGGCGTCGGTGTCCAGGCCCGCCTTGTGCGCCAGGACCAGCAACGCGCCCTCGGTGGGGTCGCCGACCACCTCGCCCCCGACCAGCCTGGCGTCACTTGCCACGATGTACGGCAGGATGGCGTCCTCCATGTCCGCGGCGGCCCCCGCGGGGTGATGGATGCGGCCCTCCAGCGCGTAGCCGGTCCCGGAGACCGTGTACCGGTCGGTGGGGGTGAGCACTTCGACGGCCGTCATCTGGTTCATCGTCAGGGTGCCGGTCTTGTCCGAGTTGATCGCCGAGGTGAACGCGAGGGTCTCGACCGACGGCAGCTCCTTCACGATGGCGTTCCGCTGCGCCAGGTTGAGGCTCCCGACGGAGAGGATCGCCTGGGTGACGGTCGGCAGGGCCTCCGGGATGGCGGCGATGGCCAGGGAGACCGCGCTGACGAACAGGACGTCCCAGGCCTGGTCCCGGCTGCGCCCCAGGGCGAACATCACGATCATGGTGAGCCCTGCCGCCCCCGTGATCCACAGGGTGAGCCGGTCGAGTTCCCGGGTCAGCGGCGGTACCTCCTTCTCGGTCGCCGAGAGCATTCCGGAGATCCTGCCCAGCTCGGTGTCGGCGCCCGTGCCGGTCACCACGACCAGGCCGCTGCCATGGGTGACCGGTGTGTTCATGAACGCCATGTTGGTGCGGTCACCGGGCGGCGGCCGCCGGCCTCCGGGCAGGGTGCCGGAGTCCTTCGCGGCGGGGACGCTCTCACCGGTGAGCGCCGACTCGTCGATCTGGAGGGCGCTGGCCTCGATGATGCGTCCGTCGGCCGGCACCTGGTCGCCGGCCGCGATCAGTACGACGTCCCCCACGACGAGCTCCTCCGCGGGGACCTCGGCCTCCGTGCCGTCCCTGCGGACCCGCGCCGTGGTCTTCATCATCGACTTCAGCGCGTTCATCGCGCTCTCGGCCTTGCCTTCCTGGCGCAGCCCCACGATCGCGTTCAACAAGGTCAGGACGATGAGGAGAATCCCGGTCGTCCATTCCTGGATGAGCAGGGAGACGGCCGCCGCGGCCACCAGGACGATCTGCATATAGCTGCGGTACTGCCCGAGGAAGCGGATCCAGGTCGGCGTACGGCTCTCCTCGGGCAGGGCGTTGGGGCCGTTCGCCTCCCGCAGCTCGGCGGCCCGTGCCGCGCTGAGTCCGACCGCCGGGTCGACGTCGAAGGCGGACAGGAGCTCCGCGGGGGAGCGGGCGTACCAATCGTCCTGTGCGGGCCGCGGCTGTGCGCCTCTGGTTTGCGGCTGTACCGTCATCGACTGCCTCCGATCCTGGCCGGGCGTGCCTGCCCACGCACCGTGCGTCCGCCGGTCTCACGGCCGGGCGGCGGGTCGTCGCACCATGCGTCCGCCGGTCTCACGGCCGGGCGCGGGTCCTCGCACCACGCGTCCACCGCGCTCACCGTCGCGCGTGGGTCCTCGCACCCCGTGCTGCCGGGTGCCGTGCCGCGTACGGATCCGCCGGCAGACCCTCCGGTGCCTCACGCTCCAAGTCCTCTTTGACGACCAGCAGTTCCTTGCGGTCAGCCTCCGGCAGCTGTGGGTACTGGGGGTCGATCTCCATCAGGGTGTGAGCGAGGATCGCCGCCGTGCACAGGCGCCCGAACCACTTTCGGTCCGCCGGGACGACGTACCAGGGCGCCCACTCCGTGCTCGTGGCCGACAGCATCTTGGAGAACGCCTTCTGGTAGTCGTCCCAGTACCCGCGCTCCCGGACGTCCGCCGCGGAGAACTTCCAGTTCTTCTCCGGCAGATCGATCCGCTTCAGGAAACGGACGCGCTGCTCCTCCTTCGACAGGTTCAGGAAGATCTTCACCACCTTGAACCCGCTGTCCGTGAGATGGCGTTCCCAGTCGTTGATCTCCCGGTACCGCCGCTTCCACCTGCCCGGTCCGCGCGCGCTGTCGGGCAGTTTCTGCCTGACGAGGAGCTCGGGGTGCACCCGTACGACGAGCACCTCCTCGTAGTGGGAGCGGTTGAAGATGGCGATCTCGCCGCGCGCGGGCAGCCGCTGGGCGTAACGCCACAGGTAGTCGTGGTCCAGCTCCTCGCTGGAGGGCACCTTGAAGCTGCTCACGCGCACGCCCTGCGGATTGACGCCGCTCATCACATGACGGATCGTGCCGTCCTTGCCGCCGGCGTCGAGTGCCTGGAGGCACAGCAGCACGCCGTAGGTGTCCTGGGCGGCCAGCCGCTGCTGGTACTCGGCGAGCAGTTCCACCCCGGACCGCAGCAGTTCGGCGGCGTCCCGCTTCTTCAGACCGGCCTTGAAGCGGGGATCGAAGTCACGGTCCAGGCGGACCTTCGACCCCGGTTCCACCCGCAGCGGCTCGATGAAGTCCGCGATACGCCCGGCTCTCTTGTCCGTCATGTCCTGTCACTTCCTCTCCTCGCCGTCGCGCGGGCCGCACGGCGTGTCGCCGCAGATCGCGCGGAGCTCCCTGCGCACCCGGCGCTCGACCAGGATGGGCACGTAGGCGCGGACCTTCGCCTGACGGAACGAGTCGAAAGCGGACATGACCTGCGCTTCGACGGTCATCCGGGACACGGTGGGCCATGAGGCTGTGAGCCGGGCGACGATGTCGCGGACGGCCAGAGCGTCCTGTGGTGAGCCGGGCGGGGGCGGTCGCAGTGGCACCGCTGGTTCCGGCATTCCCGTCAGAGCGCGGTCCCGGGCCTCGGGGGAGGGCGCTGCGACGGGGGAGACGCCTTCATCGACCGTCATGGCCGTCGTGAAACGTCGTGCGATGTGTGCACCACAACCTCCACACGGCGCCCCTCGATGTCGGCGCTGTCGTCGGCGAGCGGTTACCACGCAGCATTTTCGTTTCCGCCGGGTGAGCCCGCCTCCCCTGAAACGGGTGAAGCGTGACCGGCACGGGAGGTGAGGGAGGGGTTGCCCTCCGGCCCACTCGTGGGGGGCGCGGACCCTCTGGCGCGCCTGGCCTTTCAGTCCCGCGGGACGACGCGGATACGGTTCCCGTCGCGATCGGCCGCGAGGAAGGTCAGCCCGAACCCCGCGTCCTGAGGCTCGCGCAGGATGGGGACCCCCTTGGAGTTCCACTGCTCGAAGATCGCGTCGAGCTCGTCGGGCCCACCGTCGATCGCCAGGCACACCTCACCGTGCTGTGACGGAGTGGGTGATCCACTGGCACAAGGACCGCCGCCGATCACAGGTTGCTCACTACGCCCCGGGGACCTCGTCGAGGTCCCCGGGACCGTGTGGTCAGGGTGCGTCGACGAGCGTCCGGCCGTCAGTGGGCACGAGCGCCGCGATTGCGCTTGCGTAGGCGGACTGGACGCGGGAGCGCTCGGTGGCGTTCGGAGTGGCGTTGGTGCAGGCCGTGCCGGCGCTCGACCCGGACATCAGCTGTGAGCAGGGGCCCGGCTTGGTGTCCGGCAGACCGAGGCTGTGCCCCAGTTCGTGAGCGGCGATCCGGGTCTTGTTGTAGCCCTGGTCCACGGCCTGGCTGCCGAGCTCGACGCGGACCTGACGGCCCGGACGCACGGGGCCGAGTGTGGCCTGCGGCCAGCCGGTGGTGGCGACGATCACGATCTCGGCCGTGGTGCCGGCAGCCGCTTCCACGAGATGGACGTTGCTCACGTTCGCGTTCCACGAGGCGACTCCGGCCGCGATCGCGGCCTCCCAGCCCGCCGCGCGGCTGTCGTCGTAGCGAAGGGTCACCGCCGCCGCCTGCGCGGCGGACGATGCACCCACCGGAGCGGGGGCGGCGGTCGCGGCGCCCGCCGTGGCGAGGACGAGCGCGGCGGCGGAGGTGCCTGCCTTGAGCCAAGTGCCGAGGGGCATTGCTGCTCCTTCATCCGTGGGGGGAATCCGGCCCCGGCGGGGCCGGGTTCGCGAAGGGGCGGCACGGGTTGTCCGGTGGGGGCCGGGCGCGCCGTCGACCGCCCCTCCGGGGCGTTGCGATGGTATGCCCTGCGACGCCTATCCGTCATGTACCTGCCATGGATGAATATCCGTCAGGATTCAGTCCTGAGCGGAAGTTCAGCGGGGCGGTTGCGGTCCGATGGCGGACAGCAGCTGCAGCCGCTCGTAGCTCTCGGTGCCGGGCGTGGCGGTGTAGACGAGCAGCAGATGTGACTGGTCCGGGTCCAGAAGTGCCTGGCAGGTCAGCTCCATCGCTCCGACTTCGGGGTGGATGAAGTGCTTGGTCTCGCGGGGGCGGATGCCGATCTCATGGGCCTGCCACGCCTGCCGGAACTCCTCGCTCTGGGCCAGCAGCAAATCGGCGAGTTCAGCCGCGCGGGACCGGGCCCCGCGCAGGGTGACCAGCCCGCGCAGGCCCGAGGCGAACATGCGGGTCAGGAACGGGTGCTCGTCGGGGGCGTAGAGCGCCCGCGTGGCGGGGTCGGTGAACCAGCGGTAGCCGAGGCTGCGGGCCGGCCCCTCGTACGTGGTCAGGTCACCGGTGAGTGCGACGGCCAGGGGCGTCTGCCGCAGGGTCTCGCCGAGCTCGGTGACGATCTCCGCAGGGGTGTCCTGAAGGCGGTCGAAGATGCGCAGCAGTCCGGGACTGATGTAGTCGCTCGCCGCACCGCGGGGCGGCGGGGTGTGTCCGGCGAGCCGGAACAGGTGGTCGCGTTCGTCGAGAGAGAGATGGAGCCCCTGCGCGATGGAGGCAATCATCCGCTCGGAGGGCTGAGGGCCGCGCTCCCGCTCCAGCCGGGCGTAGTAGTCGGTCGACATGTGGCACAGGAACGCCACTTCCTCGCGCCGCAGCCCGCTCGTCCTGCGCCGCTGCCCACGCGGAAGACCGACGTCTTCGGGTTGCAACGCCTCCCGGCGACGCCTGAGAAACTCCGCGAGCCCGGCCCGGTCGATCAGCATCTGCTCCTCATTCACCCTCTGCTTCCTCAGGTCGCTCTTTCTACCGCCCGTACAGAGTGTTATCCACGGCCTGCCAATCCCCCCTTGGGCGCGCCCCGAGCTGCGGGTCCTGGCGCCCGTAGCGGGGGATTGACAGGCCCTGCATAACGGCGACGGCGTCCGTGACAGTGGAGGAAATGACGCAACGATCTGGAGTGAGTTCACATGCCGCGTGATTCCATCGACATTCCCGTCGCCGACCTGTCCGGGCGGCGCGCCGTGGTGACCGGCGCGAGTGACGGTATCGGGTTCGGTATGGCGGCATGGCTGGCCGCCGCAGGTGCGGACGTGGTGATGCCGGTCCGCAATCAGGCCAAGGGCGAGGCGGCGCTGGCGCGGATCCGTCGGCTGGCGCCCGGCGGGCAGGTGTCGCTGCGCAGCCTCGATCTGTCCTCGCTCGCCTCGGTGGAGGCGTTCGGCAAGACGCTGACCGAGGAGGACCGGCCGATCCACCTGCTGATCAACAATGCCGGTGTCATGACACCGCCGAACCGGCAGACCACCGCGGACGGGTTCGAGCTGCAGTTCGGCACCAACCACCTGGGGCACTTCGCCCTGGTGGCCCATCTGCTGCCGCTGCTGCGAGCCGGCCAGGCCCGGGTGACGTCCCAGGTCAGCATCGCGGCGAACCAGAACGCCATCAACTGGGAGGACCTGAACTGGGAACGCTCGTACAACGGACAGCGCGCCTACAGCCAGTCGAAGATCGCGTTCGGACTGTTCGGTCTGGAGCTGAACCGGCGCAGTGAGAGCGGCGGTTGGGGCATCACCAGCAACGTCTCCCACCCCGGCGTCGCACCGACCAGCCTGCTGGCCGCCCGGCCCGAGGTGGGACGGGACAAGGACACCCTCGGTGTGCGCGTGATCCGTTTCCTGTCCGCCCGCCGTATCCTCCTCGGAACCGTCGAGAGCGCGAAATTCCCGGCCCTGTACGCCGCCACGTCCCCTAACGCCGAGCCCGGCCGTTTCTACGGCCCCAGCGGACCGCTCCACCTGGGCGGCCCGCCGGCAGAGCAGAAGCCGTACAGCCGCCTCACCAGCACGAAAGAAGCCGCCCGCGTGTGGGAGACCTCCGAACGACTCACGGGGCTGCGGGTGCAGTCGTAGCCCGTCCGATGGGTGCAGCGCCGCCGCATGAGGCGTGGTGGCCGGTCGGACACTGGTGAGTCCGGCAGGGGGTGGAGGCGACGTAGCAGTCAAGGCGAGCGCGGGAGATAAGAGCCCTCGCGAGGTGGCCGTAGCACCACCCCCGGCTCGGTGTTCAGGCCCAGCGACGTGGCGCCGCGTGCGCGGGAGAGTTTCCTCGTCGGCATCACACGGACGTCGAACTGGGCACTGACACAACTCACTTCGGGGGTAATCACGTGAACGAGATCATCGCCAGGCGCCTGACGGGCCTGACCGGCATCGCGGCGGCAGTCTGCTTCATCATCGAAGTGCCCCTGTATTTCCTCTATTCGGGGCCCCCGCCGGACGCCAACGTGCTCACGCGGCTGTTGATCGGCATCGTCGCGCTGGCGGCTCTGATCCTGTTCGTCACGGGCCTGCGTGAACTGGTCAAGCAGGTGGACCCCGCTCACGAATGGGTCGGCACGGTGGCCTTCGCCACCGGACTGGTCTACGCGACCGTCACCCTGGTATCCAGCGGGCTGGAGGCCGGCGCCGTCATCGCCGCCGACCACCCGATCGACCCGACCATCACGGTCAGCGGCACCTACATCCTTTACGGCTCGATCGGCCGCCTTCTCCTCGCACTCTTCCTGACCGCGCTCGGCTACGCGGTTACCCGGGCGAACCTACTTCCCCGCTGGATCGGCCGCTCCGCCTACGCCCTCGCCGCGGTGAATCTGGCCTTCGTGCCGTCCCTGTTCTTCGGCAACACCCCCGCGCACTTCTATGCGGCGAACGGGTGGGGCAGCACAGCCCTGATGGGGGCGTTGCTCAGCTACTGGCTGCTCGCGGTGGGCATCTCCACCTACCGCAGCGCGGCACGCCGTACGGCCGTCCCCGCACCGGTCCCTTCCCCCTGACAGGCGTCCGCCAGGAGCGGCCCGCGGTGCCCGGCTTTCGCGTCGGGGGCCGCGGGCCGCTGGTCAATTCAGTCGACGGCGTGGATCTGTCGCTGCCGGAGGGTGAGGGCGTCAAGGTGCAGTGCGAGGTCATCAGGGTCGGCGGCGGGCCCGGGATCGTGGCCGGTCTGTGTTCGACTCCGCTCAACATGGCACCAGTTGATGACTCGCTGGGCACCTTGCGTACCGGCGGCAAAGGGAGAGCGCGGATACTTCGCCATGCGATCCGTATCAGGAAAGGCCGTGCCGTCATCGAAGGACATCAGCAGGGCCGTTGCGCGCTCGGATATCGGGCCACCCTCTCAGTACCACGCGCCAAAAGACTCCTGGCCCTGGGCATCCTGAGCCGGCTGCCGTCCGGCCTCGTGCCGTTCGCAGTGCTGATCTCCTTCACCCAGCACTACGGGATCGGCGTCGCCGGCCTTGCCTCTGGAGCTCTCCTGCTGGCCATCGCGTTGCCGGGACCCGCCCGAGCACGGTGGTGCGCCACCCACGGCCCGGCAGCACCACTCATCCTGGCGCTGGCCAGCGTGTCCTTGTTCGCTGCTGCGGCAGTCGCAACCAGCCGAAGCCACTGGCAGATTCCCCTCTTCTTCATCGCGGCAGCAGGCGCCCTGTTCCCGCCGCTGAACCCCGCCCTGCGCGCTCTCTGGTCCCGACTGATGCCGGACAAGCACCACTTGCAGAGCATCCACGCACTCGACTCGACCGTGGAAGAACTCACCTTCGTCGCCGCACCGCTCATGGGAACCGCGGCCATGGCCCTGGCCGACGCGCGCTGGGTCCTGGTCGGCAGCGCACTACTTCTGGTGCCCGCAGCAGTGGGGCTCGGCGCGGCTACACGCGCCCTTGTTGCTGCCGAGGGCGCCGAGGCTCGTCCCAACGTGGCTACGGGACGACGACGGCGATCCGTCATCCGGTCCCGTGACGGCCGCGGCATCACGGTCCCGGTCATCGCACTCGGACTGTGCGGAGGCGGACTGACGGTCATCCTCCCTGCTGCCTCCGCAGGATTCAGTGACGTGATCTCCTCCGGCTACTCCTTCGCCGCCTTCTCACTGGGCGGTGTCGTAGGGGGATTGGCCTATGGGCGCAAGAAGTGGGCCGCCTCCCTGCGACTGCGGTACGCGGCCGCCACCACCGGACTCGTGATCGGCACCCTCTCGCTGGCAGCGCTGTCCGCATCGCCCCTGACCATCCTGGCCGCCTTCTGCGTCGGCATCCCGCTCACACCGATCTTCGTCATCGCCTATCTCCTCGTCGACGAACGCATCGACTCCTCGCGCCACGCGGAAGCCAACGCGTGGCTCGGCTCTGGCTACAACCTCGGATCCGCAGCAGGAGCAGCACTCGGCGGCCAACTCCTCGCCCTCACCGGCCCTCGCCTCGTGGCCGCCATACTCGGTGGGGTAGCGGCCCTCGCGGCGGTGGTTGCCTATCGACTGCCACGCCATCCAACCTCTGACGCCGATGGCGAAGACGAACACTGGGCTGTGGCGGATACCCCCGGCCAATCGTGCTGACCCGCCCTGACCGACAGCACTCAGGCAGGCTCGCGGCCCAGAAGCGTCGCGCGGCGGTAGTACTCGTACAAGCCGTCGAAAACGGGCCGCGTGATGCTCAGCGTGTGCTCGTCGTCGCCCGTCATCGACAGGCCCCGCAGGACGACGTCGAGGCCGGGGGCTTCAGGGGCGTCGAAGCGTTCGTCGTCGAGGTCGGCTTCGTGGACGATCTCGGCGATGCGTTGAAGGGCCGGGTCGTCGGTGAGTTCGTAGCGGCGCAGGATGGTCTCGAAGCTGCAGTCGCCGTGGTGGTGGCCGAGGTCGGCTCCGCGCATGTCGAACGCCGTGGCGTCCGAAGGCACATGGGCCAGGTCGTCGACGAACAGGAACGCGGCGTCGGGGTCGATGAAGCGGCGGATCAGCCAGGCGCAGGCGGCCCGGTCGATGTGGATGCCGGCGCGGGTGGCCCACTTCATGCGTTCTCCTCGGCGGGACGGTGGAGGGGGTGCAGGGCGTTGACGGCTGTTTCGGCCGCTTGCCTGGCGGGTGGGGGGAAGTAGTCGCGGCGGTGGATGCGGCGCAGTTCGGCGCGAAGGCGGCGCAGGGTGCGTCGGCGCTCGTCTTCGGCAAGGGTGCGGGCCTGTTCGGCCTGGGCTGTGACCTGCTGGTATTCGGCTGTGCGGGCTTCGGCCATGCCCTGGGCGAGCCGGTGTTCCTGTGCGGTGCTGCCGGGCTGGGCGAGCCACACGGTGGCGGTGCCGCCGTAGCCTTCGATCTCCTCGGCGATCCAGTCGATGTGCTCGCGGGTGCGGGCGTCGGCGGGCAGGGCGATCAGTCCGTCGCTGATCTGGGCGACGCCGAGCCGTTTGAGCTTGCGCCAGACGGTGATGCGCGGGGTGGACGGCTCGCGCGGCAACCGGTAGGAGAGCAGCACCCATTGCCTCGCCCCACCGCCGGGCGCGGCCTGTTGCGGAACGCTGCGATCGCTCACCCGCGCAGACCCCTGAGCTCATCAGCCGGCCGTGCCACGTGCACCGTCCTCCTCATAGCCTCGTAGCCGTCGGTCCCGCCGCCCATCGGTCCCGGGGACGGTGACATGAAATCTTCATGGTCCGCGCCAGGAGGCAGTCTTCCCCCGCCCCTCCCTCGTGATGTAACCATGGTTGCATCATTCCCGAGGTGGCGCAGGAGCATTTCCCATGAGCCCAGCCCGTGCCCGGTGCGTGCTGTCGAGGTTCGCCGGATGATGCCGCCCTTGCCGCTCACGACCGGACGGAGATCCCGGTGACCGCCGCCGATCACTCCTCGCTTCCCGCACCCGAGACGGCCCCGCCCAGGCAGGACGCCTTGCGAGGCGGTGAACTCATACCGTTCAGGCAGGCGGTGAAGACCTGGTCCGTCATCTCGCTGCAGACCTTCGGCGGGCCCGCCGGGCAGATCGCGGTCATGCAGCGAACCCTCGTCGAGGACAAACGGTGGATCGGGCAGCAGCGGTTCAACCACGCGCTGTCGTACTGCATGCTGCTGCCCGGCCCCGAGGCGCAGCAACTCGCCGTCTACATCGGCTGGTTGCTCAACGGCACCCGCGGCGGCCTGGCCGCGGGAACCCTGTTCGTCCTGCCCGGCGTCGTGGCGTTGCTCGCCCTGTCGGCGGTCTACGTGGCCTTCGGTACGACCGCCGCGGTCACCGGACTGTTCGCCGGGCTCGCACCGGCGGTCGTAGCGATCGTCGCGCAAGCGGTGTGGCGGGTCGGCCGCCGCTGCCTGACCCACCCCGCACTGATCGCCGTCGCGGTGGCCTCCTTCGCGGCGCTCGCCCTGTTCGCCGTGCCCTTTCCCGCCGTCATCGCCGTCGCAGCCGTCGTCGGGTGGCTGCTGGGCCGCCTCGCCCCGCACGCCCTCAAGCCGCCCGCGAAGCACGCCGCCGACGACGGCCCCGCTCCGCTCATCCCCGACGACGCACTCCATCACGAGGCGCCCGGCCGCCGCCGGACGCTGCGCATCCTGCTGGCCGGCCTGCTGCTGTGGGCCGTGCCGGTCGCGGCGATCGCGGTCTTCACCGGCGCGGGCAGCGTGTTGACCGCCCAGGGCCTGTTCTTCTCCGGCACCGCGCTCGTCACCTTCGGTGGCGCCTACGCCGTCCTCGCCTACGTCGCCCAGCAGGCCGTCCAGCACTACGGCTGGCTCGGCGCCGGTGAGATGGTCCGCGGCCTGGCCCTCGCCGAGACCACCCCCGGACCGCTGATCATGGTCGTGCAGTTCGTCGCATTCCTCGGCGCCTACCGCGACCCCGGCGCCCTCAACCCCTGGGCCGCCGCCCTGCTCGGCGCGCTGCTGACCACATGGGTGACGTTCGTGCCCTGCTTCCTGTTCATCTTCCTCGGCGCCCCCTACATCGAGCGCCTGCGCGGCAACCAGACCGTCTCCGCCGCACTGACCGGCATCACCGCCGCCGTCGTAGGGGTCATCGCCAATCTCGCCCTGTACTTCGCCGAGCACACCCTCTTCACCTCGGTCGACACCGTCAGCGCCGGGCCGCTTCAGCCGGCCGTGCCCGACCTGTCGACCCTGCGGCCGACCGCGCTGGCGATCGCCGTGGTGGCTCTGGTGCTGATCTTCAAGGTGCGCTGGAGCGTCCTGCGCACCCTCGGCGTGTGCGCCGTCCTGGGGCTGACTGCCGCCCTGGCCGACGTGCCGGGCATCTGACCTCAGGCTCCCGACCGAAACCCGGAACGTTCGCGACGCTGAGCGTCGGCAAGCGGCTGAACAGCGGATATGGACTGGCAGAAGGGTGCGGCAGGTCAGTGACGTCCTGCCGCACCCCGGTGTTGCACCTGGAGTCGGTCAAGAAGGCCTGACCGTCGATACGGCCGTGACGGTCACGGTGTCGTCGCACTCGGCGAACTGCCCGTCGTCCAGGGCCACCTGGTACGCCGCGGACCCCGGCAGCCGGACGACCATCGTGGGATACACCACCGGCGCCGAGCCGGACACGCAGTATCCGTCGGCCTCTCCCTGGACCTGTACGAACGTCAGCTTCACCCATGCCTTGCCGCCGGGAGCCACCCGCGCCGACGCCGCGGCTCCGGTCGGCTTGACGGTGAGCGGCACGTTCATCTCGGGAGAGCCGTTCGCGGCGCCGGCCACCGTGGGATGCCCGGTGAGGACGCACGTGTGTGCGGACACGTTGGTGAACTCGACGATGGCCGCCCCGGTCCCTGTACCGGACGGCCGTACGGCTGCCTGACGGGCGGTCGCCTCCAGACTGCCCGCGGAACAGGTCGCCGCCGAACCGTTCGGAGCGGGTGCGGACGAGGCAGATGCGGAGGCGGACGGCGTCGAGGGGTCGGAGGGTGTGGAGGAGCCGGTCGTGGAGCTGCCGGGCTTCGGAGCGCCGGACGTGGAGGAGGAGGCCGGGGTGCCGCCGTCGGCTGCGGTGTCCGCACCGCCCCCACCGGCCTGACATCCCGCCATCGCGAGCGCCGCGGAAGCCACCACGACTGCCATCGCCGCACCGCGCATTCCGTTCACGAACTGCATGTTGTCCCCCGAGTGCCTGTTGTCCGGAGCACGGCGACCCGCCGTCCCGTCGAACCAGACAGATCCGTGGAGGCGGCAGTTCGCCCGCGCTTCGACCTGTGACCCGCCGGTGACGAAATCCGGCCACAACCACCACGAACAGCTCGGATGAGCCCCCAGGAGCGAGAAGGAACCGAACTCATGCCCCACACGTCTCCCGCACCATGATTTCTGACGAGCACCAAGGCCACGCAGGCCCGACCGGGGGTACCTCGCCGTTAGCGGTGCCTGGGGGTCCGTCGCCGGTCAACGCCTACGACGGCTTCGCCGAGGCGTACACGGCCGAGAACGAGACCAACCTCATCAACGCCTACTACGAGCGGCCCGCGATGCTGGCCCTCGCTGGAGACGTGGCCGGTCGACGGATCCTCGACGCCGGCTGTGGCTCCGGGCCCCTGTCAGCGGCGCTGCGCGACCGGGGCGCCATCGTGAGTGGCTTCGACGCGAGTGCCGGGATGGTGGAGCTGGCCCGGCAGCGGCTCGGCGACGGTGCGGACCTCCAGGTCGCCGACCTGGGCAGCAGGCTTCCCTACTTGGACGACACTTTCGACGACGTAGTGGCGTCCCTGGTGCTGCACTACCTGGAGGACTGGGGGCCGGCGCTGGCCGAACTGCGCCGGGTCCTCAAGCCCGGCGGTCGGCTGATCGCGTCCGTCGACCATCCCTTTTCCATCAACCTCATGCATCGCCATGCCGGCCGCGAGGCCGAGTACGACTACTTCGACACCACCAACTGGATCGAAGAGTGGACCATGGGTGGTCAGACCGCCGTGATCAGCCTGTGGCACCGGCCGCTGCACGCGATGGTCGAAGCCTTCACCGACGCCGGTTTCCGCATCACGGTCATCAGCGAGCCGGAGCCTGATCCAGCCGCCCGCGAGCTGTTCCCCGAAGCCATCGCGGCCAAGCCCCGCTTCCTGTGCTTCCTGTTCTTCGTCCTGGAGACGGACTAGGGCGCGTAACGAGCAGTGGCTTGCAGACCAACGGGGGGCACCTCGCCGCCTGCCGCAGGTGCCGCCCTCGTCAATCCACCTCGCACCCGGCGTCAGCCCTTGCACGACACCTGCGGCTCGGCCGGTACGTCCCGCACCAGGGCCGTCACCGTGTCGAGGTACTCCTTGGTCCGCCGGTCACGGGAACTTTCGTCGTACACCGGCTGCACCGCCTTGCGCAGTGCGGTCGATTGGGCCGGGCTCGCGGCGGCGAACCTCTGGCCCCGTGCGCAGAGGCTCTCCAAGGCCCTGTGCTCCTGTTCGCGCAAGTCCGCGCCGGCGCCGTGCACTGCTTCTCGCGCCGCGTCCTCCAGCAGCTTGCGCTTGTCCCTGCCGAGGCGCTCGATGGCCTTGGTGTTGGCGACCAGGACGATGGGACGCGGCCACAGAACGACGTTGGCGGTGCCGATCATCCCCGCTTCGTCGTAGCGGCTGCCGTTGACAGAGACGAGTTGTTGCTCGAAACCGTCGAAACCGGCCACCGAGCTGCCGGCGCCGAACCATTGAGGTTTCCCTCCGAGGGCGCGAACGGTGGAGTCGGCGACCTTGGACTCCTGGATGCCGATCGTGCGTCCCTCGTAGTCCTCGGGACCCAGCAGGGGTGTCCCGGCGCCGAAGGGGCGGCGCAGGCTGCCCGGGAGCAGGCCCACGCCGGTGAGACCTCCGCCGTCGACCTCGCGGATCATGCGCTCGGCGACCGGCGCCCCGAGGACCTTCTCCTCCGCGTCGAAGCTGTTGATCAGCAGGGGTGCGGTCAGGGCGCCCAGGGCCGGGGCTCGACGGATGTCGAAGACGCGACTGCCGAGGGCTGCCAGGTCGACCCGTCCGGACTGCACGTCATTGAGCAGTTGCTCCTCGAAGTCCGGTCCCTCCTCATGGTGGGCGTTGAACTCGGCGGAGATCCGGATCGAGTCGTGGGACAGTGTCCTCACGTTCTGGAGGAAGTCACGGAACTCGTCACTCGCGCCCATCGGCGTTGCCAGCGACAGCGTGACCGGCCCACCCGTGCCGCTGCCCTGTGTGGTGTCGGCGAGTTTCCCCGCGCTCGCTGTGCCGGTGCAGCCGACGGCGAGCAGCATCAGCCCCACAGTCGCGCTCAGTGCGGCAGCTACCGTCGTACATCGGGAACGCATGGCGTCACGCTTCCTTCGCGATCGCCGCCCTCAGCCTGATGTGCGAACAGGCGGAGCAGGGGCCGAGCTCACGACCCACCTGCTTCGACGCTAGGGGCGGGAAGCCACGCACGCATCTCCATGGCCTGGAACACGTCTGAACGGATGACCCTGATGACCCGGATGACCCCCGCCCCGGAAGTCCGACGACGCGCCTCTTCTCTCCTGGACGCCTCCGGCATAGGGGCCCCGACCGCGATGTACACCGCCGCCGGGGCCCATATGCCCTCTGCCGCCCAGCAGTTCGCAGCCCTGGAACGTTACGGGGCCCTGCGCTAGAAGGTCAGGTTCCAGGCGTCGATCTTGCCGGTGTCGGACGCGGCGTTGTCGTTGACGCGCAGCTTCCAGGTGCCGTTGGCGACCTCCGAGGAGGCGTTGACGGTGTAGGTCTGCGCGATGTTGTCGGCGCTGCCGCCGGCGCGGTTGTGCAGTGTGTAGACGGTGCCGTCCGGAGCCACCAGGTCGACCTTCAGGTCACCGATGTAGGTGTGCTTGATGTCCACACCCACCTTGAGGGTGGCCGGGGCGTTGCCGGTCACACCGGTGACGGTGATCGGGCTCTCCACGGTCGCGTTGTCGTTGATGGCGAAGTCCGCGAGGTTCTCGAAGTACGCGCCGGGCGGCGGCGTGGCCCCGACGGCCTTGAGCGCGTCGACCTGTCCTTCGCCGAAGAACGAGTTGTTGGCCGTCGTACCCGTGCACCGGCTGTCCGAGGGGCAGGCGATGTCGTTGGCCTGCTCGGCCAGCTTGGCGCGGATCTGCGCCGGGGTGATGCCCGGGTTGGCGCTGGCAATGAGGGCGGCGACGCCGACCACGTGCGGGGTGGCCATCGAGGTGCCGCTCTTGCTGCCGTAGCCGCCGCCGGGGACGGTGGAGTACACGCTGCTGCCCGGCGCCGCGACGTCGATGACGCCCTGACCGTAGTTGGAGAACGAGGCCTTGGTGACGCCCGTGCCGTTGGCCGCGACCGTGACCACGCCCGGCAGTTCGGTCGGGATGTCGAGGCAGGCGTTGGTGATGGTGCGAGTGACCGGCGTCGAGTCGTTCGGGCTCGCGGAGTCGGTCGTCTTGTGGGCCAGGTCGTAGTTCTCGTTCCCCGCGGCGGCGATCTGGAGGGAGCCCTTGCTCTCGGCGTACTCCTGGGCGCGCTTGACGCCCTCGATGATGGCGGCCTGGTCGATGTTGTCCGGGCAGTTGAACTGCCACGGGTCCGTGTAATAGCTGTTGTTGGTGACCTTGAAGCCGTGGTCACCGGCCCAGACGAAGCCGCAGATGGTGTTCTCGGCGAAGAAGAATGCGTTGCCCGGCTCGGCGACCCGGACCGCGGCGATCTTCACGCCGGGGGCCACGCCCACGACGCCCTTGCCGTTCTTGGCCGCGGCGACCGTGCCCGCCACGTGCGTGCCGTGCGTGTCGACGTCCCGCCACGCGCCGGTACGGGTGTCGGGCTTGCCGTAGGCGCAGGAGACCGAGTCGGCCGCGTCGAAGTTGGGCGCCAGGTCCTGGTGCTGGTCGTCCACACCGGTGTCCAGGATGCCGACCGTGACGGAGGCGGAGCCCGGGTTCACGGCCCAGGCCTGGTCGGCCTTGATCTGGCTCATGTCGGCCCGGACCGGTTCTCCGGCCGGCGTCGTGGACTGGGCCGGATTGGCCGGGAGCGCCGGGTTGTAGGCGTCGGCCGGGACGTCCGAGGTACGCGTGGCGCCGACCTGCTGCACACCGGCGACGCCGCGCATGGTGGCGGCGAAGGTGCTGGACGCGGAGTGGGCGACGATCACGCCGATGGCGTCGAAGGTCGAGAAGACGGTGCCGCCGTTGGCCGTGATCGCCGAGCGGACCGCCGTACTGTCACCGGGGGTGGTGATCACGAGGTAGGCACGCGTCCCGGCCACCCAGGTTGCACTCTCGGAAGCCGGCGCGGCGGCCAGAACGTGGGCCTTGGCTGCCGGTGCGGTGGAGGGGGCGACGGGGAGCGTCCCCGCGAGGGCGCCGGGGGCGCCGAGTGTGAGGACTGCGCCGAGCGTGGCCGTCAGCACCAGGGTGCGTCTGGGGCGGCTGGATCTGTGGGGTATCAAGGCATCCTCCGGAGACGGCCCGGCCGCGCCGAGGACACGGGTCGGGCCGTACGAAACGACTGGTGGATGCAAGATGTCAGGTGCATGATCCTGCACGGAAGTACCTTTTCGTGCAGGGGCGTTCCAGGGGCGTGGCTGAAAACCGATGGCCCGGGGGTCTTGGCGTCCAGGACGTGCAGCGGGGGTGGGCGGTGATGATGCGACCGCCTCTGGCGCGAGGATTCCGTGGGGCAGCGGCGCACCCCACCCGCCCTGGTGACATCGGTCAGTCGAAGAGTGCGACGACTCCGTTCACCCAGATCGCGAGGAACGCGAGGGCGCCCACCAGGCAGCCGACGCCCGCCAGCACACCGCCGACCGTCCACGGCTCGGAGGATGCCTCGTACTGCTCCTCCAGGCCGTCCCGGTAAGTGGCGGGGTCGTCCCAGTCGACGGGGTGTCCCAGCTGCTCGGCGCAGGCGGTCCGCACTGCGACCAGCTGCCCCTCCGCGAAGGCGGTGGCGGCCAACGTCTCGGGGCCGCGCCAGGCGAGAACTTTCATCCGCTGCCCGGGAGACCTGTAGCGCGCCTCGAAGGCGGCGGTCTCGTCGGCGTCGCGGTCCTCTTCGAGGTACATCCAGCGTCCGGCCTCGGCGGCGTCGCCGTAGAGCCGGTACACCTCGGCCAGGCGTCGGCGGAGCGTCAGATCGTAGGGGAAGGACGAGACGAGACCTCGCAGCCGCTGGCGTGCGACGGGGACCCGGCCGGCGGCCAGGTCTGCATCAATTCGGGCAAGGGTCTCTCTCAGGGGCATGAACGCATGATCGGGCACCGCACTGATCCACGTCGACCTGGTTTGACGCTCAGCGCTCGCCTGCTGCAACGGCGCACGTTCTACGGCTTCCGGGACCCCGGTACCAGATGCCCGCCAATTCCGTTGAGCCCGCACCCTGCGTTGGTGTTGGCTGGCGGCGCGGAATTGTCAGTGCCTCAGGTCCGCCGGCCGCTGTAGGGAGTTGAACGTGCGGGACATTGCTGTCGACCCTGTCGCCCACAATCGGGCAGCCTGGGACAAGTATGTCCAGGAGGGCAACGAGTGGTCGAGGCCGGTGAGTGCTGAGGATGTCGAGCGCGCACGCAGGGGCGACTGGTCGGTTGTGCTCGTCGGCCATGAGCCGCTGGACCGCTCCTGGCTGCCGGCGGACCTGACCGGCAAGGACGTGCTGTGCCTGGCGTCCGGCGGCGGTCAGCAGAGTCCGATCCTCGCGGCGGCGGGGGCGCGGGTCACCGTCTTCGACAACTCACCCCGCCAGCTCGGTCAGGACCGGATGGTGGCGGCGCGCGACGGGCTCGAACTGCGCACCGTCCTCGGCGACATGCGCGACCTCAGTGCCTTCGGCGACGCGACGTTCGACGTCGTGTTCCATCCGGTCTCCAACCTGTTCGTACCGGACTTGGCGCCGGTCTGGCGTGAGTGCTTCCGCGTTCTGCGACCGGGCGGACGGCTGCTCGCGGGTTTCCTCAACCCTGATGCGTACCTGTTCGACCACGAGGCGCTCGACGAGCGCGGCGAGCTGATCGTCGTACACAAGCTGCCCTACAGCGATGTCACGCATTACTCCGCCGAGGAACGCGCCGCGAAGTTCGGTGCGGATGCCCCGCTTGAATACAGTCACACCCTCGCCGATCAGATCGGCGGGCAGCTCGCGGCGGGGTTCGCCATCACCGGGTTCACGGAGGCGCCGCACCAATCGAACGCGTCCGCTCACTACATGTCGCACTACTTTGCGACGCTGGCGGGCAAGCCCGGAGGATGAGGCGGGAGGGTCTCATGGCCGTGTGGATCCGGACGTGCACACTTCGCCCACTCGCCCCGTCTACGCTGACGCCACCGAGCGGAGGAACGGCATGGCACGCATCACCGACCGGACGATCCTGATCGTCGGCGCCTCGTCGGGCATCGGCGCCGAGACGGCCCGGCTGCTCGCCCGCGGTGGCAACCGATTCGTGATCACAGCCCGGCGCGAGGCCGAACTCGCCGCCGTAGCACGGGACATACGGGCCGCGGGCAGCGCCTGCCAGGACATCCCGGCGGACGCGCTGGACGCCGGGGCGGCCGCCGAGGTGGTGGCGGCGGCCGTCGAGGCGTACGGCACGGTCGACGTCGCGCTCCTGAACGCGGGCCAGGGACCCGACATGCGCATGGACCAAGTGAGCGTCGCCGACCTGTCACGGATCATGGCGCTGAACTACGACGTCGTGGTCAACTACCTCGTCCCGCTGATCCAGCAGATGCGCGGACAGTCCGGCGGCGGCCTGATCGCTCACACCAATTCCCTGGCAGGGCTGATGGGCATCCCCCGGCAGGGGCCGTACTCGGCGGCGAAGGCCGCCGTCCGCACGCTCATCGACGCCGCCCGCGTCGAACTGGCGCCCGAGGGCATCCGGTTCACTTCCCTGCACTCAGGTTTCGTTGCCACCGAACGCACCAGTGGGGACGGCCTGCCCAAACCGTTTGAGATCAGCCAGGAGCGGGCGGCCCGCCATGTCGTACGGGCCCTGGAGAGGGAATCGGCGCAGGCGTATTTCCCGTGGCCCACGGCGACGTTGGTCCGCACCCTGAGCACCCTGCCCACGCCGGTCTCCTCCTGGGTGCTGCGGAGACTGGCCGCCGGCTGACGAGAATGCGCCCACGGCGACGCGTCCAGTGGCCGCGGCCCCGCGTCCGGTCAGAACGCGCCCACTTGACCTGCACAAGCGCTCCGTAGGGTCCGCCTCGATGCCGTCGGTCGGCGGCGGAAGCCCTACCAGCAAGCGGAACCAGCAGGAGGACGCGGGATGACGGACCAGGACGTGTACATACTCGGAAGCTCGGACCTGGAGCACCGACGGCTCATGCTCCAGGCGCGGATCCTGCGCCCGTGGACCGAGCGCTTCCTGCGCGCCGCCGGCCTGGTGCCCGGCATGTCGGTGCTGGACCTGGGGTCGGGCATGGGCGATGTCTCGATGCTGACCGCGGGCATCGTGGGTCCGCGAGGCCGGGTCGTGGGAATCGACCGGGATCCGGTCGTCATCGACAAGGCCCGCCGCCGGGGCGAGCACGAAGGCTTCGGCGACAGCCTCGCCTTCGATCTCGCCGCCCTCGAAGACTTCGACACCGAGGAACGGTTCGACGCCGTGGTGGGCCGGTTCGTCCTGCTGTACCAGCCGGACCCGGCCGGCACGCTTCGGCGCTTCGCCCGTTTCCTCAGGCCGGGCGGTGTCATGGTGTTCCACGAGATCGACCTCACCAACGAGTACTCCAGCTGGCCGCCCAGCCCCGTCTGGGACGAGAGCTACCGCCTCCTCGCCGAGGCGTACCGGCGCGGCGGCACCCCGCCGGACTTCGGCCGCCGACTCACCCGGGCCTTCCTGGACGCCGGGCTGCCCAGCCCGACGGTCGAATGCCTGACCCCGGTCGGCACCGATGTGTCCTCACCGGTGATCCGGTGGGTCGCCGACTCCGTCCGCAGCCTCGCACCGGTGCTGGAACGGACGGGGCTGTCCCTGCCCGAGGGCCTCGTCGCCGACGACACCCTGCCGGACCAACTGGAGAAGGCGGTGGGGGAGTTGGGCAGCCAGATCCAGGGTCCTGTCCAGTACGGCGCCTGGGCCCGCAAGGAGTGAGTCACTCGGATTCTGCCCCGGCGATCCGGGCCAGATCCTCGTCCACCGCGGCCACGAGGGCGATCCGCGGCGCGGGCACCTCGTCCCCGAGGGCCAGCAGACGGGCACGGAGCTCCTCCGCCGCGGTCGGGTCGGTCCCGGCCAGGAGCCGCACCGCGCGTTCCCAGACCGTGCGGGCCGCGCCGGGGTCGCCGGTGGCGAGGTAGGTGTCGCCGAGGTGGCGGAGCGTGCCGGCCTCGCTGAACAGGTCGCCGACCTCACGGTAGAGCCGTAGCGCGCACTCGTACGCGGCGACGGCCCGCAGGTGGTCGCCGAGATGGTGGCGGGCGATGCCGAGGCTGTCCCAGGCACCGGCCTCGGCATACCGGGTGCCGTCGAGCCCTTCGAGTCCGGCGAGGGCCTTCTCGAAGTAGGCGGCGGCCCTTCGGTGTTCGCCCTTCAGGACGTGGGTCCAGCCCAGGGCGTGCAGGGCGCTGGTCTCCGCGACCCGGTCGCCGAGGGCCTGGTAGAGGACGAGCGCCCGGCCGGCCGCGTCGAGCGCTCCGTCGTGACCGCCGAGGCGGTCGAGCAGCCAGCCGTGACTGCGGTGGGCGTGGGCGAGGCCGAGCCGGTCACCGAGTTCGGCGAACAGGCCGAGGGAGTGCCGGATGTGGGTGCGGGCCTCGTCGTACCGCTTCAGGCGGGCCGAGGCGCGAGCCAGACCGCGGTGCAGATGGGCCTGGGCCGTGCGGTGGCCGTCGCGGACGGCCGCGTCGAGGCCGAGGCGCTGGAGGGCCGCGGAGTCGTGCCAGTGACCCTGCCGGTCCATGAACCGCTCCAACGCCCAGGCCAGGCCCCAGACATGGGCGTGCTCCCCGAGGGTGGCCGCCCGTTCGGCGACGGCGGCGAGCACGCGCGCCTCGGCCGTGTACCAGCGCAGTGCGCTTCCGTCGTCGGCGAAGGATTCGGGACCTGCCCCAGGGGTGGCGGGGGGCAGCGGATGGAGCCGCCAGAAAGGCGAGTAGACACGGCCGGCGGCGTGCGCGGTGTGCAGGTAGTGGTCGAGGAGCCGCCGTACGGCGGTGTCCCGCGCGCCCGCGTCCTCGTGCTCCACCACGAGTTCCGCCGCATAGGTACGGAGCAGGTCGTGGCAGGCGTAGCGACCGGGGGAGTGCTCGATGAGCAGGTGGGCGCGGGTGAGTTCGGCGAGCAGACAGCGGACGGTCGCCGATTCGTCGCCCGTGACGGCCGCCCCGGCCGACAACGTGGCGTCCGGGCCCGGGTGCAGCGACAGCAGCCGCAGCAGCCGGGCGGCGCCCGGGCTCAGCGCGCGGTACGACCACGAGAGCACCGCCCGTACGTCCCCGGCCGGATCCGCGTCGGTGAACGCGTCCAGACTGCCGTGGGCGGTGCGCAGTTCGTCCGCGATCGCGGCCAGCGGGAAATCGGGGTGGGCGGCGGCCCGGGTGGCGACGACGGCCAGTGCCAGCGGGAGCCCCGCACAGCGGGAGATGATCTCGTCGACGGCCGCCCGTTCGGCGAGCACCCGGTCGGCGCCGAGGCGACGCGTGAGCGACTCGCGGGCCTCCGCGTCGGGCAGCCGGTCGAGCGCCAGCGGCCGGGCGGCCTCGGCGGTGACCAGGCCGAGCAGGCGGTCACGGCTGGTGACGATCACGAGGCAGCCGGGGCTGCCGGGGAGCAGCGGGCGCACCTGCTCGGCGTCCCGTGCGTTGTCGAGCAGGATCAGCACCCGGCGCCGGGCCAGGAGACTGCGGTAGAGCCCGGCCTGGGCGTCCGCCCCGCCGGGTATGCGCGCCGGGGGCACGCCGAGCGCCTCCAGGAACCCGCGCAGCACCTGGGCCGGATCCGCCGGGGTGCCGCCCGGGTCGAAACCGCGCAGGTTGATGTGGAGCTGCCCGTCGGGGAAGCGGTGGGCGGCGCGGTGCGCCCAGCGCACGGCGAGCGTGGTCTTGCCGATGCCGCCCATCCCGCTGATCACGGCGATCCGGCTCCCTGACGAATCCTTCGCGGACAGCTGTGCCACCTGCGAGAGTTCGGACCGACGGCCCGCGAACGCGGCCAGGTCGAGGGGCAGTTGAGCCGGGCGGACGAAAGGGGCCGTCGGCTGAGGCGTGGCCGGACGGGGGATGTCCGGCGCCGGAGTGTCCGGAACCACGGTCAGTCGGACCGGGGCGCCGCGATCCCCGCGGCTCGGCTCGGGCGGATCCGTCCGGGCGTCCTCGCGCAGTACCTCCGCCTGCGCGGCCCGCAGTTCGGCGCCGGGTTCGACGCCCAGTTCGGCGGTGAGCCGGGCACGTACCTTCTGCCAGGTGTTGAGCGCCGCCGCGCGTTGCCCGGTGGCCGCGAGCACCCGGACGAGCCGTGCCTGGAGCGGTTCGTCCAGCAGGTGCTCGGTGGCGGCGCGGTGCAGGACGGGAAGCAGCCGCCCGGCCCGGCCCGTGGCCACCGCCGCGTCGGCCGCCTCCTTGACCACCGTCAGGTGCTCACGCTCCAGGGCGTTGAACGCGGGGTGGGAGCGCGCCTCCATGGGTACGCCGGTGGCGACCGGGCCGGTGCGCAGGTGCAGCGCCTCCAGCAGCATCGATACGGCCGCCTCCGTGTCGCGGGTCCCGCTCTGCCGTGCCTGGCGCACCAGTTCACGGAAGCGCAGCAGGTCCAGGGTCTGCGGGGTGGCGTTGAGCCGGTAGCCGCCGGCGTCCCGTACCAGCCACTGGCCGGGTGCCCGCAGCGGCAGTTCGGGCTCGAGCAGCCGGCGCAGCACACCGATGTGGCGGTAGACCGCGTTCGCGGGCGAGCCCGGCGGCGCCTCGCCCCACAGGGCGTGCTGCAACTCCTCCATGGGCACGGGCAGCCCGGCGTGCGCCATCAACTGGGCCAGCAGCAGGCGTTGTTGGGCCGCGCCGAGCCCCACCTCCCTGCCGTCGCGCCAGACTCGTACCGGTCCCAGTACCTCGAACCGCATCGTCACCCTCGTAGTCCCCGTGTCCCCGTGTCCCGTTTTCGTGCCCTGTTGGTGTGCGGTCAGGCGGCCGGCAGCCCCTCGATCCAGCCCAGGACCAGCGCGTTGAACTCGGCCGGCCGCTCCTGGAACAGCCAGTGCCCGACGTCCTCGAGGACGGCCGACGCGCTGTAGGGGTGCCGGCTCAGCGCCTCCTCCCAGCCCCCGTCGATCCCCTTGGCCTTGAGTGAGGCGGCCGCCGACAGCGACAGCACCGGGCAGGCGCGGCGCGACAGGTAGGTCTCGACGCCCGGCCGCACGGTCAGCGGGGCGGCCGCCTCGTCGAACAGGCCGTGGAAGACGTCCCGTACGGTCATCGGGTCCATGCCGAGGATCCGTCGGCGGTGCCAGACACGCAGCGCCTCGGCCTCGGGCCCGGCCGCGGCGGGGTTCTCCAGACCGCCGAGGACCGCGGCGGCGGTACCGACCGGGTCGGGTACCCGGAAGGCCGCGGCCAGTTGCGGCGCGAACTCCGCCTCGAAGCCGTAGCCGGGGTCGACCGCGACGACGGCCCGTACCAGCGACGGGTGTTCGACCGCGAGGACGGAGGCGACCACCGCGCCCATCGAGTGTCCGACGACGACCACCGGACCGGCGTCGATGCCGTCGAGGAGTTCCGCGAGGTCCGCGGCGAACTCACGGGGGCGCATGCCTCCCGTCATCCCGGTGGACCGGCCGTGTCCGCGCAGGTCCGGGGCTATCACCCGGTGCCGCGCCGAGAACGCCCCGATCTGGGCCGACCAGTCGTGCGAGTCGCAGGCCCCGCCGTGCACCAGCAGCAGTGTCTCGCCCGCACGGTCTCCGGCCGGTCCCTCGTCGGTGTGGAACAGCCGGTTGCCGTGGATCATCGTGTACGTCATGTGACTCGCTCCCGTGGAGGGGTGTTGGTGGACGGCGGGAGCGTAGGCAGGGTGCAGTGGACGAAGTGTGCCTGGCTTGTGACCGGGGGCCGCGGCTGATGGCGGTCTAGCTTCCGCTGCACCTCGGCCGCCCAGACGGGGTCGAAGTCGTGGAGCGCGTTCCGCGCGCTCCGCCAGGCGCGCAGAGCCTCGGTGGGATCACCGGCCGAGTGATGGGCGTCGCCGAGCCGGTCGAGCACACACGCCTCGTTGAACAGGTCTCCGGCTTCCCGGAACAGGCCGACGGCACGTCGATGGCAGTGCACCGACCGTGTGTGTTGGCCGAGTTGACGGTGGATGTGGCCGAGGGTGTCCCAGGTGTAGCCCTCGGCGACGGGGATCTCCAGCTCCTGGAAGAGGGCGAGTGCCCGGTGTGCGTGGGTGAGCGCACCCAGGCCGTCCCCCAGACAAGCCTGCCCCCAGGCCGTCGCCACCAGCACATCGGCCTCACCCCTGCGCCGACTTGACGCCCGGGACAGGCCGAGGGCGGGCGCCAGTTCGTCGAACCCTTCCCTGAACCGGCCTTGTCGGGTCATCAGTGTCCAGAGGGCGAGCAGGCACTGCGCCCTTCCGCTGCCGTCGTCGCCCGTGTCCCGGCCGAACTCGCGCAGGGACGCACGGAGATGCTCCTCGGCCTCGGTGTACCGCCGCAGCATCATGCAGGCCCGGCCGAGCCCGCGGTGGGCCTGGGCGAGGGCCAAGGGGTCGGAGAGCCTCCGGGCGGCCTCCAAGGCGGCCTGTTGGAGGGCGAGATACTCCGGCCAGTGGCCGAACCGTTCGTGGAAGCGCTCCAAGCACCACGCCAACTGCCAGACGTGGGTGTCGAGTCCGAGGTCGACGGCCTGCCGGAACGCGCCGAGGAGCACCGCCCGCTCGCCGGTGAGCCAGGCCTGGGCCGACGCCGCGTCGGCGAGGGGCTGCGGCGGGGCGGCGGGCTCGGCCGGCGCGACCGGGGTGATCACGGCCGTCGGGGGGTCAAACAGCAGTGTCGCGGCATGGGCGGTGTGCAGCAGGTGGTCGAGCAACCGCCGCAGGCTCGCCCGCCGCTCGTCCTCGCTCTCGGTGGCCCGGACCAGTTCGGTGGCGTACGCACGCAGCAGGTCGTGGCAGACATACCGGCCGGGTGTGCGCTCGGTGACGAGGTGCGCGTCGGTCAGCTCGGCGAGCAGGGCCCGCGCCCTGGAGACGGGTTCACCCGCGAGCGCGGCGCCCGTGTGGACGGTCAGCTCCGGCCCGGGATGCAGGGACAGCAGCCGGAACATACGGGCCGCGGAGGAACCGAGTGCGTCGTACGACCACGAGAACACCGCTCGTACGTCGATCGAGGGGTCGGCGTCGCGGAAGGCCTCCAGGCCTCCATGCGCGCTCCGCAGCTCTTCGGCCAGCGTTGCCAGCGGGAACTTCGGCCGGTCAGTGGCGCGCGCGGCCACGATGGCCAGGGCGAGGGGCAGCCGCGCTGTGAGCCGTACGATCTCCTCCGTTGCCCGAGGTTCGGCGGCCACCCGTTCGGCGCCGAGGCGCAGGGCCAGGGCTGAGCGTGCCTCGGCCGGTGTGAGCGTGCCCAGGGTGACCGGGTGGGCGCCCTCGGCGGAGGCCAGGCCGCCGAGCCGGTTGCGGCTGGTGACGAGCACCAGAGCGCCGGGCGTGCCGGGCAGCAGCGGCCGGACCTGAGCGGCGTCACGCGCGTTGTCGAGCAGGACGAGGAGTCTGCGGCCGGCCAACAGGCCGCGGTACAGGGCGGCTTGGGCGTCGAGCCCTTCGGGTATGCGGGCGGCCGGTACGCCGAGTGCGTCCAGGAATCCCCGCAGGGCGTCCCGCGGTGGCGTGGGCCGTCCGGCGGGGTCGAAACCCCGCAGGTCGACGTAGAGCTGCCCGTCCGGGAAGCGGTCGGCCACCTCGTGTGCGAGGTGTACGGCCAGGGCGGTCTTGCCGACTCCGGCCGGGCCGGAGATGGTGCTGATCACGACGGTGGGCGCGGGGGTGTCGTCTCCTGCGCCGGCGCTGTCGTCTCCTGTGCCGGTGCTGTCGAGCAGGGTTCGCAGGCGGTTCAGTTGTAGGGCCCGGCCGACGAAGACCGGCAGAGCGGGGGGCAGTTGAGCGGGGCGGATGGAGGGGAGCGGCGGGGCGGCGGGAGGGCGAGTCTCCGGTGTCGGGTCGGTTTGCGTGTGCCATGAGAGGCCTGCGGGGCCCGGTTCGGCTTGCGCGGTCCATGGGAGGTCTGCGTGGCTTGGTTCGGCTTGCGCGTGCCATGGGAGGTCTGCGGGGCCCGGTTCGGCCGGTGCGCCGCTCGAAATGCCCTCCGGCCCCAGTTCGGCCGGTGTGCCCCACGAAGAGCCCTCCGGCTCCGGTTCGGCGTTCGCCCGCATGCGCGCGGCGATCAGCTCGGGGCCGGGATCGACGCCCAGCTCCTCCGCGAGCCGGTCGGCCGTCGAACGGAACACGTGCAGCGCCTCGGCCCGGCGACCGGTGGCGGTGAGCAGGAGGACGAGCGAGGCCTGAAGTCCCTCGTCGAGCGGGCGGCGAGCCGCTCTCGGACAGGGCAGGCAGGACGCGCTCCGCGATGCCGCCGCGCAGGGCCACCTCGGCCGCCTCGCGCACGACGGCGTCGTACTCACTGTCCAGCTCGGTGAAGACGGGATGCGCGGGTGCCCGGGCCGGGCATCCGGCGGCCCGGCCGCGACGCAGGGCGAGCGCGTCGGCGTACGTCTCGACGGCCTGCCGTACATCGGCGTGCTCCCGGGCCCTCGCCACCAGTCGCCGGAAGAGCAGCAGGTCCACGGAGTCCGGCGGAACCAGGAGCCGGTAGCCGCCACCGCCGCGCAGGAGCAGACCGCCCTCGGCCCGCTGCGGCAGCCCCGGCTCCAACAGCCGCCGTAAGGCGCCCACATGACGGTGCACCATGTTCACCGCACGAGCGGGAGGCCGGTCCGCCCACAGGGAGTCGACGATGTCCGGCAACGGAACCGGGGAGCCCGCCCTGGCCAGCAGCAGGGCGAGGAGGGTGCGGCGCAGCGGCGGCCCCGGTTCCACCTCGATCCCGTCCCGCCAGACCCGCAGTTCCCCCAGCACCGCGAACCGCAGTGGCATCGATGTCATCGCCCCGACCTCCCCCGTCCTCCGCCCTGCCGGACAACATGCTAGGCAGCGGCGGAGGCGGCACTCACGGGGCAGGACATTTCAGGCGTGGCGCAAGGGCGGTTCCGGCCGGACGAGCCGCTCGGGGGCGGCTACGGGGCCGCCGCGACCACCTCCGCGATGGCCTCCAGTGCGTCATGGCGCTCGAACCGCGCCCGCAGGGCCCCGGCCCGCTCGCGGTACCCGGGCTCGGCGAGCACAGCCAGTACGGTCTCCCGAATCTCCTCCGGCGAGGGATCCGCGGTGCGCAGATCGATCCCGGCTCCGCTCCACTCGACGCGGGCCGCCACCTCCGGCTTGTCCTCGCCGTCGCCCCCCACCACGAGCGGTACCCCGTGCCGCAGTGCCTCGTGCACGCCGCCGTAACCGCCGTTGGTGACCAGCACGGACGTGTGGGGGAGGAGCAGGTCGAAGGGGACGTACCCCTCGATGCGCGCGTTCGCCGGCACGGGTCCCGCGGCCTCGATCACGGCCGGCCCGTCCGCGCGCCCCGTCGCGGCCACCACGAGGACCTCCTCTGCGGCCAGGGCGTCGATCGTCGGCCGTACGAGCCTGCCGAGATCACGGTTGGCGAACGACCCCTGGGTGACCACGACGACCGGTCGCTCCGCGTCCTCCACCTCCGCCCACCAGTTGGGAAGCGGCCGCGGCGGGCGCGGTACGGCGGGCAGCGGACCGACGAACCGGAACGAGGGCGGCAGGTCACCGCGCGGATACTCGAACTCCGGGACGGTCAACTGGAGATAGTGGTCCGGCGCGGTGATCAGACAGTCGAGGATGAACCCGGGCAGCTCGGTGCCGCTCTCTCCGAAGTTCTCCTCGATGTGCCGCTGGGCGCCGGAAAAGACGTCCTTGACCTGGTCGTTCATTTCTCGGTGCCGCTTCTTGGCGTCCTCCCCGACCAGGGGCGGCATCGCGAGCCCGATGGGTGGCGCGTCCTCGCTCAGCAGGGTCGGCATGGTGATGCCGAGGCCGATGGTGACCGGTCGGCGGCCGGGCGGAGCGGACAGACTCAGTGCTGTCGCCCCCAGGAACAGCGGATCGCTGATGACCACGGACGCCGGGAACCGACGGGCCAGCAGGGTCCGCAGCGCGCTGTACTGGGCGGGTGTCTGGTCACCGAAGACGTGCTTCAGGTCGTACTCCAACTGGGCCGGGCCCGGCGGGAAGGCGGTGCGGTCCGGGAAGTACAGGTCGAGCTGCCGGTCGTCGAAGTCCGCGGCGGGCGGCAACGACACATGGAGGGCACCGGCGGCCCGAACATCGTCGGCGAACCGACTCCCGGTCAGTACGACGACCTCGTGCCCGCGCCGCACCAGGTCCGATGCGACGGTGAGGATGGGCTGGACATGGCCGTGAAACGGCGATGCGGCGGCGACGATCAGTGTCACGGATGACTCCCTGCGCTCGGTGGGCGGTGCCGTCGGAGCGTAGGAAACCGTTGTGCAAAAGAAGTGCGGCATCCGCTGAGCGGCCGGAGTTCGTGGAGAGCGGGTGCGGAGGCAGCACCCGGGTCTGCCTCCGAGGCTCTGCCTCCGAGGCGGCGAACTGTCCGGGGGCTACGGCCGCCAGATCACCGCGGTGCGCGTGGAGTTTCCCGGTGTCGGGAAGGTGATCCGGACGCCGACGGCCGCGCCGGTGTTGTTGATGGACGTGGCGTAGGAGTTGCTGGCGTCCGGTGTCACGTTCAGTTCGGTGAGGCTCCCGTCGGCCTCGTAGCGCAGGGCATAACGGTGTTCATCGGAGGGGACCTTGACCCCGGTGTGCCCGACGGAGACACCGGCGTCGTTGACGGCGACGGCCGTGGTGTACTCGTACGCCGAGCCGATCGCCGTGGCGGTGCCGTCAGGGCTCCAACTCGTCGCGGTGTAGTCGATGTTGTCCGCTCCGAGCTGCCGTCCGACGACGGTGCCCGCAGCGTTGATGTCGTTCGCGATGGAGTGTGGGCCCAGGTCCGTGACGGTGCCGTCGGCGCCCCAGGTCACGGAGCGGGACTGGTTCCTCGTGCCGCCGGTCGGTACGGCCTCTCGCGCGAGCACGGTGCCGGCGTCGTTGATCCGGACGACCCACGCGGTGGAGTAGGCCGAGGTCGCATCGAGCGGGACGGGAGTGCCGTCCGGGTTCCACTTCACGGGGTGATAGGCGTTGTAGTCCGAGAACGACACACCGGCGACTGTGCCCGAGCTGTTCACCGAGAGGGCGAAGGCGAGGGTGTCACCGTTGAGCGGAGCGAGCGGGACGGCCTGGCCGTCCGGGCGCCACTTCACTGCGTGGTAGGTCCCGCCGAGCGCGGATTCTCCCACCGCGATACCGGTGCGGCTCATCGCGCGGAGGACGGTCCAGGTGTCGCCGGGCAGCGGCTGAAGCGGGGTGACCGTGCCGTCGGGCGGCCAGCGCACCGGGTGGCTCCCCGACCAGCCGGCGGCGGTGCCGTCGTCGCTGACGGACTCGACGTAGCCCATCGGGTCGCCGGGCAGCAGCGGGAGTGTCGTGGGGCTGAGGTCCGGGTTCCAACGGGTCGGGGACATCTGGTTGTTGGAAACGGTGGTGTAGCCGACGATCACCCCGTCGTCGTTGATGGCGGCGGGGTAGCTGGAGTTGGCGCCGGGCGGGAGGGGCAGGTCGGTGGCCGCGTCGGTCGTCGGGCCGGTGTCGGCCGACGTGGTGTGGGCCGACGTGGTGTGGGCCGTGGCCAGCGTGAGGGTACAGAGGGTGGCCAGGGTGATGGCGGCGGCGCCCGCGGACCGCAGGGCTCTGATGCCGATGCTCATGACGCGAATTCCCCGTCTCGTGGACTTCTTCGGAAGGGCACTGGTGATGCTGTGTCACGTCGCGCATGGAGAGTTCCCGTGGGCAACACGGCTCGTCGCACGGGAACTTGACTCAGTCTTCATGACGTCGGGCGCGGCCGCAGCGGAATGCCGGGGTCGAAGTCGGGTGTGCCGGGACCGGTTGGCGTCAATCTTGAGCCCGCCGGCAGAGACGGTCATCGCCGCCGGCCGGGTGTCACCGCATACGCCTCGCCAACCGGCGCCCCAGGGCCTGGCCCGGTACCTCGACGTAGCGGTAGGTCAGCGCGCACAGGGGCAACAGCACGGCGAAGAAGGCCACGGCGAGAACGACGTCGTCCTGCCGCCGTCGCCCGACCGTACCGTCGATCACCGCGAGCAGCACCGGATGCACCAGGTACACCGAGTAGCTGATCGCCCCCAGCCAGGCCAGGGCACGGGGAATGCGCCGGTGGCGTGAGGCCAGCCCGGCGCCGAAGGTGAGCAGGGCCAGCAGGAACGCGAGGATCCAGCCACGCCGGGTGAACTGGTCACCGTCGCCGTAGCGCCACGCGCTCCCCACGGCGCAGACGACCACCACGCCAGCGGTCGCCGCGACGTACCGCCAGCTGCCGGCACCGTTCTCGGCCCGGTGGACAGCGGTGCCGAGGAACATCACGGCGAGGATCACCAGCCCCTCCCACAGCGGCACCGTGCCGTTCGACGCCACCAGGACCAGTGCCAGCACTCCGCCCGTCACACCGCCGTACCACTGAAGTGTCCGCGACCCGGCGCTCGCGCACCCGATGGCGGCCACCATGGTGACGGCGGCGAACGCGATCAGCGGTCCGGTGCCGACCGCCCGGGACAGGGCGGAGGACGGCAGCGCGAGCCCCGTCGTGCCGCATACCGCGGCGGCCACGGCCAGGACCACGGCGACCGCCACCGACCGCTCGTGCAGGCGGACCGTGAACAGCCCCACCACCAGCAGGTAGAAGGCCATCTCGTACGAGAGGGTCCACAGGACGAGCAGGGCACTGGGCGTGCCCAGCAGCTCCTGGAGCATGGTGGTGTGGGCGACGACCACCTCGGCAGCGCTCTCCCGGCCGTAGTCACGTGTCCGCGCGACGCCCAGCAGCCCGGCGACGAGGAACAGGCCGACCGCGGCCGCCCACAGCGGGTACAACCGGAAGACCCTGCCGATCCAGAACGTCCGCACGCAGCCCCGGCGTTCCAGCGACGCGGGAATGATGTACCCGCTCACCAGGAAGAACACCAGGATGCCGTAGCGGCTGGTGTTGAACTGCGGCATCAGCTCCCGCCGGAAGTCCGGCATGAAGGTGTACGACGCGTGGTCGAACACCACGACGAGTGCGGCGATGGCGCGCAGCGCGTCCAGCCAGCCCAGCCGTGCGGCAGGGGTGGGGGGTGGGGATTCCATAGGGTGGCAGAGTCCTTCGCGGTGATGTGTCGGGCGGCCCGATCGGCCGTGCCCCGACCTGAGTTCAGCGGCCGGGGGATTGTTCGGCAGTACCGTTCCGGCGGCCGAACAACGACGAGGCGAGGGGTGAGGATGTGGCGGGTCGCCGTGAGGTGCCGGTGGATCCGGCGGCGGGCCCGGTCCAGCGGTTCGCGTCCGCGCTGCGCGAACTACGGGCCGAGGCCGGCGGGATCACCTACCGGGCGATGGCCCGCCGGGCGGGCTACTCGGTGACCACGCTGTCGCAGGCGGCCGCGGGCGAGCAGCTGCCGACGCTTCCGGTGGCCCTGGCCTACGTCAAGGCCTGCGGCGGCGAGACGCGGCCGTGGGAGACCCGGTGGAAGGAGGCGATGGAGGAGTCCGCCGCCCACGCCCGTGACGACCTCGGCCCCACCGCCCCGTACCGGGGCCTGGCACGGTTCGAAACCACGGACAGCGCCCTGTTCTTCGGCCGCGAGGAGCTCACCGCCGACCTGGCCGGCCTGCTGCGCCGTCGACGGTTCGCGGCCGTCTTCGGCCCTTCCGGCAGCGGCAAGTCCTCCCTGCTGCGGGCCGGACTGATACCCGTCCTCCAGCGGGACCAGGAGCCGTCCACGCGACCGACCGCGATCAGGATCCTGACCCCCGGCGAGCATCCCGCCCGGACCCATGCAGCCCTTCTCGCCCGGGCGGCTGCGCCGGAGCCGGGCCGAGAATCCGGTCCGCGTGCTCGTCTTCAGCCCGGACGGGACACGGCTCGCGGTGGTTGGCCTGGAGGGATCGGTGCGGATCTGGCAGCTGTCGACCGGCGCACTGCGCACTGTCCGCAGCGGCGGTGACGGCCCTGTCCAGAGCGGCGAGTTCGCGCCGGACGGCCGTACACTCGCCGTCGCCGTCATCGCTGCGGACGGCGACGAGGTCGAGCTGGTCGACTCCGCGAACGGCCGCGCGCGCGGCATCCTCAAGCCGGGGACCGGGATGCTGGCGTCCCTCGAGTTCGGTCGGGACGGGCGCACGCTGGTCACCGTGGGGGGTGGCAGCGGTTCCGTGAAGTTGTGGGATGTGCGCACCGCCCGGCTCCGGGGCGGCCTCAGCACCGGAGGCGAGGCGGAGCCACCGGCTCTCAGCCCCGACGGGCGCACCCTCGCCGTGAGCGGCGTGAGCGGCGTGAGCGGCGTGAGCGGCGTGAGCGGCGTGAGCGGCGTGAGCGGCGTGAGCGGCGTGAGGGGAGTCGGGCTGTGGGATGTGGACCTGCCGGACCCGGCTCGCGCGATCCGGGGCATACACGAGGCCGTGAACAGGGATCTCACCCCTCGGGAACGGTCCCGGTATCTGGGGGAGGGGTGACGTGCTGCCGGTTTGATCGCATGACATGTTGCACGGGGTCAGCGGTTGCGTGGCCGGGTTTGGAGTAGGGCGGCTCCGAGTGGGGTGAGGGTGTGCAGGACTGTGTTGGCTTGGCGGTGGCTGGTGATGAGGCCGGTGTCGCGTAGTACGGCGGTGTGGTGGCTGGCTGTTGTGGGGGTCACGCCGGCCCGGTGGGCGGCCTCGGTGGTGGTGGAGCCGGTCGCGCTGGCTCTCAGGATGGCGGCGCGGGTGGGGCCGAGCAGCGCGTTCAGCGGTGTGGGGTCCGTGAGGGCGGTCGTGGTCGGCTGGTGGTGGAGGGGGTAGAGGAGAACGGACGGGAGGCCGGAGTCGGCCAGCGCGATGGGTGCCTGCCAGCAGAAGTGGGAGGGGATCAGGAGCAGTCCCTGCCCGTCGAGGTGGACGTCGCGGTGTTCCGGATACGGGTCGATCTCCAGGACCGGTGGCCGCCAGTGAATCGTAGGGCCCAGTCCGGCGAGCAGGCCTTCGGTGCCCGCGTGGAAGAGAGTGTGGGCGTGCCGGGTCCGTTCGGCGTGCAGACGTTCCTGGATGCACTCCTCGTGTGGGGCGATCGCGGCACGGTGGTAGGCGCGCAGGGCGCCCACGAGTTGTTCGCGCAGGTCCAACTCGGTGAGTCGGCGTGTCCAGGCCGGTGCTCCGACAACCCGGTTGAGCGCGTCGACCTCGCGCGCGACCCGCTCGCACGGCGTCGCCAGGACTGCCTCCAGCCCGGCGTCCAGTCCTTGGGTGCCCTCCGGTGGGGTCAGGAGGTCGGGGAAGTAGCTGGCGCGCGGGAAGAGCGGCAACAGGAAGGTCTTGACCGTCCGTTCGAGCCCGGCCAGGCGCAACGAGTCACGTGTGGTGCGGAACCAGGGTGCGTAGGCCCAGCGGCCTTCGCGGGTCTGCAGCCTGTGCAGACTGGCCGCGATCTCCCAGAGTGCGTGTGGTTCGGTCGCCACTCTGACCCTGGTGAGGTCCTCGGACGTGAAGTGAAAGCGGAGCATCCGTTTCCCCGTGGGGTATTGGTGCCGACCTGCGAAGTGTCAGTGGACTCGCATGAGCATGACAGCGATATGCGGGGCCGGGAAGCATGAATTCCCGCCAGCCGTAGGCCCGTTGGCGCAGTCCACCAGAGAGGTACGAGATGTTCCCGTACGAGCAGGAGCACGACCGGAAGTCCAGCCGCATCCTCCGCCGGGGCCGCCGGGGCCTCGTCGCCGCGGCGCTCACTCTCGCCACGGCCGCCCTCGGCCTGATCGCACCGAGTTCCGCGAGTGCGACGGCGCAGGCGTGGGAGTGCAACAGCGGCAGCGTGTGCGTCTACAGCGGCAACAACGGTACGGGCAGCCGGTGTTCATGGAGCAACGCCGACCCTGACTGGTACAGCGGCGACGTCCAGTGTTCGTGGGCCGACAACCAGGTCGTCAGGTCGATCTACAACCGCGGCACGTCGTCGTCGTACAACTGGGTCGTCCTCTACACCGGCGCCAACTACACCGGCGACCACTACTGCTGGGCGCAGAACGGTGGCTTCGGATCAGAGTTCAACACCAAGATCCGCTCCCACCGGTGGCGCACTTCCTGCTCATGACCGGGTGACGGGTCGGCGGGCCCCGGGTTGCCGGGTCCCGCCGATACGTGCGCGTGGCCGCCACAGACCGAACTGCTCGGCGTCCTGAGCACGCCGGGCGAGCGCGGCCACCCCGCCGGCGTCTCCGAACCCTACCCGCCGGCCCTGGCCTGGCTGATGATCCGCCGCAGCAGACGCGTCCAGACACTCCGCGTGATCTTCCCCCAGCCACTGGGGTGAGAGGCCCGCAAGTGGCTACGGCCGGTGGGGGCTTACGTCCGATGCGGTCCCGGCCCCTGACATGGCGTCGTTCCCGCCCTACTCGTCGAGGAGGCCCTGGCGCAGTTGCAAGGGCGCCATGCCGTGCCAGCGGCGGACCGCCCGGCGCAGGGCGCGCTCGTCGGAGAAGCCTGCCTGGCGCGCCACCTCGCGGAGGGTGAGGTGGGGGCGGTGGAGAAGTTGCTCGACGCGTTCGCGGCGCACGCCCTCGACCAGCGCCTCGTAGGAGGTGCCGCAGTCGGCCAGGCGGCGGCGCAGGGTGCGTTCGCTCGACGCGTGCCTGCGGGCCTGTTCGGAGAAGGAGGGGACGACCGGGAGGCTCTGGGCGACGGAGATCTCCAGTACCTCCAGGAGGTCCTGCTGTCGGCGACGTGAGGCCATCTGCGCTTCGAGCAGTTCGAGCGTCGAGGCGTACGTGACCGGATCGCGGCCCGGCATCGGCCGGTTGATCCATGCCTGCGGCACCACCAGCCGGTTGCCGGAGGCACCGAAGCGCAGGGGGCAGCGGAAGAGGTCGCGGAACGGCTGGACGTCGCGCGGGGCGGGGAAGGCGAAGTGGACCTCCTGGGGTCCGAGGTCGGTGCCCACGGCGAGACGGGTCAGGGAGACGACGCTGGAGAACGCCTCCTCGACGAGGAAGACGCCGACCTTCGGGTCGACCATCGGATCGGGGAGGTCGGCCCGCACCACGTAGTCCGCGCCCTCCCGGCCGGCCGACCAGACGGTCATGGCCCCGGACACGTTCTGGAAGCGCACCCCCGCCTCGATGGCGACCTGGAGGGTGTCGCTGGCCAGCATGGCGAAGCCCAGGAGGCCCCACGCGGTGAGGTGCTGTGCGGCTCCGACCCGCAGGCCCAGGTTCTCGTCACCGGTGAGTTCGACGGCGCGGCGGATGACCGTGCTGCCCTGGCGGTACGAGACGCGCAGCGCCGCCGACCGCATCAGGGTCTCGGTGAGACCGACGTGTGTCAGCTCCGGTCCGAGGTCGACGCCGTACTCCCCGGTGATCTGGCCCAGATAGCGCAGGATGTTCGGGGAGATCGTCGCGGACGTGCTGCGGGTGGTGCCGTTCTCCGGACGGGGCGCCTCGGGCATGGCTTCTCTCCAGGGCCGTACTCGTGACCACCTTAGGCATGCGCGTCCGGTTCCGGCCCTGCTAGGGCCTGTCGTTTCCCGTCTGCCTGGCGACGCCCAGCCAGCACAGAACCCCCAACGGGGGCGGGCCCCAGTACCTACAGAACGCGGGGGCACGCCCCGCCCCCCGAGAGGACC